>NZ_JBCOCI010000058.1:0-30911 GCF_040929485.1 Phocaeicola sp. RTP21198st1_B8_RTP21198_201120
CTATTGATAAAACACGTCTGAACATATACACATTCATTCTTCTCCACCAAATAATTCTAATAATAATTTCTAAATCATAATTAGGAGTCCCATACAAATCGAGACTCCTAATAAAGTTATACAAAAGACATACTAATAAAAGTATTTCATCATTCTACCGACGGCACCTCCAAGATACTACCATAACGATGATATTCAAATGAAATACTTTGCTCTTTGATGTAATGAATCAATTCCACACGTCCATCTTTCACCGGTTTAGCTGTAGCAATATACTTATCAATACGTGCAGCTTCCTCATACATTTCCATCGGAATATCCGCCCCACAAGTACGGATACGCTCATAGTTCTTCATTGATTTCAGGAATCCGGCCAACGCTTCTTCTTTTAAAGGACATCCCAAGGAAGCCAATGCAGCTGTACGATCATCACCGGGCTCAAAACTAATGCTCAATGGAGTATGACAAATTCTGGCAGCCAAAGCAATCATCTTTGCATCTTCATTGTTATCTCCCGGGAAAAGACGCAAAACCATATTCTTTAAAGGCAGATAGCGGAATGCATTTTGTTCGCCATACAGATTATTGACATCACGCGCATGCGCAAATTCCTGCTCGTATGCCTTCACATAACTTTGTGTATAGTCAGTGGTACTGCCTAGTTTATCTGTAATCTTTACAAAACAAGCACAATAGTTAGGACCACCCGCTTTCACACCGCCACCAAAAGCTGACAATTTCATTCCACCGAACGGCTGACGATTTACAATGGCCCCCGTTATACCACGATTGATGTAAAGATTACCTGCCATAATTGAATCTTTCCATAATTTCTGTTCACCTTCATCCAGACTCTGTAAGCCTGAAGTCAAACCATAATCCAAACTGTTTACCCAATTGATGCCTTGCTGCAAATTTTCAATACAAACCACACTCAGCATCGGACCGAATAATTCGGTTCTGAATGAATAGTTACCGGGACGTACCCCCCACTTCACTGTAGGAGCCAATACATATTTATGCTTATCAAGAAAACGAGGTGGAACCAGCCAGGACTCCCCTTTTTCCAATTCCAAAGCTTTCAATAATTTATCATTCTTATCGGTAATCATCGGACCTACCACATTCCCTGGATTCCATACACTACCCACCTTCATACTAGTTGCGGCATCTTTTAACTTATCCTGAAAGTTCTTGTCCTCATAAACTGAGCGTTCTACCAGCAATAAAGAACATGCGGAACATTTTTGGCCGGCATTGCCAAAAGCAGAAGCCACAATATTCATAATAGCATGGTCACGGTCACCGGAAGCCGTCAAGATAATTGCATTCTTACCACCGGTTTCTGCCGACAATGGAGTAGCCGGATTACTGCGTGCAATATTTTGAGCAGTATCTGTCCCTCCTGTCAGAATAATATGTTTGACAGCCGGAGCCGTAGTTAATACCTTTAATGCCTCACGGTCTGTAATGATAACCTGCAAAGCCTCTTTAGGCACACCTGCATCCCAAAATGCCTTGGCAAACAACCATGCCACAGGGGCAGCAACAGTCGCCGGTTTCAAAATTACAGTATTTCCTCCTACTAGTCCTGCCACAATACCACCAATAGGTATAGCACACGGGAAGTTCCACGGAGAAATAACCAAAATAGTCCCTTTAGGAGCAATGTCCACATCCGGTAGTTCTGCAAACTGCTTCATGCTAGTGCTATAAAAACGAGCATAATCGATACCCTCCGACACCTCCACATCCCCTTCCACTACTGTCTTCCCTGTCACGGCACACATACAACCTATCAAATCACCACGCATCTCACCCAGTCTGTTGGCAGCTTCATACATTATTTTATGCCGTTCCTGCAATGTAGTCTTTCTCCATCCGGCAGGATCTTTTTCGGCTATATCCAAAATTTTCATCACCTGTCCGGCATCAGCTTGTGACATTTCGCATACACAAACTTCATCATCCTGGCAACGGTCCATATATTTATGGCGTTTCTCACAAACCACCGTTTCAGCTCCTATCTGCAAAGGAATAATTTCAGGTGAATCCGTCGGCGACTTCTTCCACTTCGCAAAAATGTTCCGAACCCATTCCTGGTTCTGAGCCAAATCAAAATCAGTATCAGGTTCATTCTTCATTACATCAGCTGGTGGAACGGGAGTATAACGATGCAAGCGGTTTTGTGTACGGGCAGGAGTATGTGTAATAACATCTTTCATTTTATAAGCTTCCTCAAACTGGTTCTGTAAGAAACGCCAAGTATCCGTACCCGGTTTCAAATTGAACGAATGGGTCAGGAAGTTGTCCGGAGCCGTATTTTCATCCATACGACGGACCAAGTAAGATACTGCATTCAGGAAATGCTCATCTTTTACCACCGGCGCATATAGAATCACATGATTTCCCAATTGGGATTGAGCGCGCCATACATGGTCAGCCATACCTTCCAGCATCTCAAAAGTCATGTACTCCGCGCTTCCCAGCTTCTGACTCAACAGATAGGCGTATGCAATAGTGAACAAATTATGAGAAGCAACCCCCACATGCAACGCCTTTGCGTTTTCGGGTAATAAAGCACGTTCCAGAATATGCAAATAATTGGCATCCACTTCAGTTTTCGATGTCCTTACAGGATTAGGCCAGCCACGAAGGGAAGAAATAACCGTTTCCATTTCCAAATTACAGCCTTTCACCAGTCGCATCTTTAATGGTGCACCCCCATCAGCCACACGCGCTTTGGCAAATTCTAATAATTCAGTCTGAAATTCGTATGCATCGGGAAGATAAGCCTGCACAACGATGCCTGCCGAATAGTTTTTAAACTCCGGTCTGCTCAACACTTCTTTAAACAAGCGTAATGTAAAGTGAGCGTCCTTATACTCCTCCATATCCAGATTGACAAACTTGGAGCGTTTTACACCGTTCTCATCCACGTAAGGAAAGTCAATTGCTTTCTGATACAGTGCACACATACGTTTCACCAGCTCCGGAAAGCTTTCTTCATAATTCAGCGCATGAGTCTGCGCGTAGATACCCGATATTTTCACAGAAATATAATTGATATCAGGAGCTTCCAAGGCTTCCAGATAGTGGAAATAACGATGATCCGCTTCTCCGTTTCCTAAAACGACCTCGCCTAACAAATTCACGTTCTGACCAATCTTTTGTTTGAAACGGGTAGCCAGATGATCTGTCAATTTAGGACGCGCTTCGTTCAGAATTACTTTAGAAGTATCCATACGAAGACGCTTCTTTATGATTGGTATGGCTATGAAATCAAAATGATGACCAAAAGCCTGGTACATCTTAAAAAGGAAAGCATCACGCTTATTCAAGAACTCAGGTACACCATAACGGTCTATCAGCTTCTTGATACGTTCTGCCAATTTCTTACGATCACGAATTTGAGAAGATTCGTCCAGCATCTTCACCAAGAACTTTTTGTCCTGTGGCCGTTGTACCATAACGGCATATTTATGCTGTTCTTTACGTTCCTCACTAGTGATGGTTTGTTCACACGTGTTATAAAGCTTCAGTACCCATTCTTGTACTTCGGCGATAGTCGGTCTGTTGTCCATAGTAAACTCATGTTAATGTGTAAGAATTAAGGATTAAAAAAAATCATAGGTAACAACTAAAGACATGAGCATCGTAGGACTGAACATAACGGCACGATACCGGTGCAAGGTCTGGAGAGCTTGCTGTGAAAACCGGTCAAATATAAGTTCTCTGCCCATAAGATGATTTCCTTAGAAAATGTAATTGTTCACATGCAAATATACACTAATTCTTTTATTATCAAAGGAAAAAACAAGAAATTATAAGAACTCGTTTAATTTTCATCAGCATTGTCATCAGTTTCACCGAACTTTAATTGATTTCTTTCAGTAAGACAGGTTCTAATCTGGACATTAAATATCCAATTCAAAGAAAGTAGGCTGATTGGAGGTCTCGCTATAGCCTTCCAACAGATATAAATCTGTACAGGCCACATGGATAGTGAATAAATAATTAACAGTATGTGGATAATATCCTTCGGGTAGAGCGATGCAATATAACTTACCTACCGTTTCCTGCACCCAAGAATAAGACTTTTTTTTAAAATCGGCTATAAACGCCGCTTTTCTGAAACGGTCCGAAATTTCACGTAAATAAAACTCACCTATATGATAGGCATTAACCAGATTAGGCTCATGGTGTGCAAATAACCAAAAATCATCCTGCAAACGAATACCTATCAAAGATCCTATATTAGAATGAATGCTATATAGAACAGACTCTCCACTATACAAACCATCCCGACATACAAACGCCACCTTCTCCAAGCAATAAAATATATCATAGGAAAGACCTTCATGCTCAACTTTCCAATGAAACAGACCCTTCTGTATCTGAAGCGCATACATCGGAACCGTCCACTGCCCGCAATCCAACAGGCACAATACATCGCAACCTCTTATCAACCTATGATAATCAGCCACACATTTATCCTGCGAATTCCAAACAATAATTTTCATCACTCAGGCTAGTTTTATCCATTCATTTTTATGGTACAAACATAAAAAGAGACGTGGGACCTGCTTAATATTTTATCTGCCTTAGAGGTATCCCCATACCAGCTGCACAAATAATAACAACAGTGTCCCACGTCTTTATGAATATACTAATCCTGTAAAGGAGTATAAACACAAGACGTGAGCGCTTGTTGTATTACACTTGTGCAGCTTTGAAAATTGGGGATTTTCTAAGACAAGGTAATATTTTAAACGCTCTTAATTATATATGTCCCTTCTTGTTTTCAAATGAATATTCATCTGTTTTCAAGAATTGGTACAAAGTTAAAAAAAGAGTTCTGATTAAAGTGAAATTAATCTATTTTTTTAAATAAATAATAACCCGGATGAATATCTGAAAGAGTTATTTCCCCATTACAGTAGCCACAATCTTGCGACCGCCTCCATGGTTGCGGAACTCACAAAGGTAAATTCCCTGCCAAATACCCATATTCAGTCGACCATCTGTAATAGGAATAGTAAGACTAGTTCCTATAATGGTTGACTTTGCATGGGCAGGCATATCATCCCAACCTTCCAAAGTATGTTCGTAATAGGGTTCGCGTTCCTTTATCAAGTGATTAAAAATAGATTCCATATCCGTACGAACATCCGGATCAGCATTTTCATTGATACTTAATGCCGCACTGGTATGTTTGATGAACAAATAAAGCAAACCTATTTGGGGAAGTGGAGGCAAATTGCGCACCACTTCATCAGTAATCAGGTGAAATCCCCTAGTACGGGGACGAAGCGTAAATTCTGTCTGAGATACCATAACTATTATCAACCTTTATGCATCCATATAGATGCCACTTTACGACGTACTGCTATTATATTAAACAAAGATACACCCACAAAAAGCAAAATACCTATAACCATGGCTGGTCCCAGATTTCCTTCTTCCAACTGTGGAAATAACTTTTCTATCATATCCATATAGCTATTCCGCACATAGATCACAATTCCCACCGATAAAAACAACACTACTGCATTGAGGCCCAATGTCAGCATTTGATAGGGAAGCGCCACCTTAGCCGGACTGTAACCTATCAATAACAGATTCTCCAACTTAGACGTATTCTTCTGCAGTAACAAGTAAATACTGAGCATCAAAATATAGAAAGAGAGTACACTGATAAGCAAACCTACAGAAAGCACAATTCCTACAATCACTTTCAAGAACCAGGTAGTCTTTCCCGCATCCAACTTGTCATCTTCTGTATCATATCCCTTGTCTTTAAAGAACTTGGCAATACGGTCGTCCGTAGGATTGTTCACTTCTACAATCAGTCGTGACGGTTCGCTTTTCTGCCCCGGAGCAAACTCATTGTTAGCCCACGCCATAAATGTTTCCGGAACAAGAATCGTATTCAGGCGATTGGAGAAACCTGCTATTTTTCCTTTAAAGTTTTCCGTATGCCCTGCACCAGTAATACGTATATCCAAATTAACCATACCCATCACCCCTTCCGACAATTGCGGCAGGCTCCGGCTTTGTGCAAAACCAAAGTTATACAGATTCAGATAATTACGGGGAATAATGATAGGAACAACCCGTTCATTTTCATCAAACTCCCATTTATCCAAGTTCACATCCACATACTCATCGGGTACAGACTCAAAGAACATGGCTGTAGACATGTGCAACCCCACGTTCTCCATCCCCATGCCTGCCGACACTTTAAATTGGGAAGGCATAAAAGCCCCTACTCCTTTGGTAAACGGCTGTTCGCTGATTTCAGCAATGTCTTGTTCGGAAAAAGTCTTACTTTTTCCGACAAAGGAGCCCAATGTACTTACCTTTTTGCTTACTATCACATAGTCTTTCTTCATGAAACTGTCACCTTCCGTAAAAACAGGCAACACATCTTTATAAAACTGGGCACTCAGCAACACAATGACCATGCCACACAGATTGGCAAAGAAAAAACCCGCCAATTGTGGGAAACTGATATGCTGACGTAATAATTTCCAAACCAACCTCATAGTTTCAACGTTTTTGTGTAGTTCAATTCCAAATGCTTGCCGATAGAGGTCACAATGATACCTGCCCCCTGTCTATCCGCTTCCTCCACCAATATCCGGGACATAATCCGTCCGTTTTCTTCATCCAAATGGCTGATAGATTCATCTAGAAAGATAAAATCGAAAGGTTGACAAAGTGCGCGGACCAACGCCACACGCTGCTGTTGCCCGAAAGACATTTTAGCTACCGGTGTATCCCATTTATCGGCAATACCGAACTGTTCAAACCAAGCCTTGATTTCTTTTTTAGATTTAAATCCGGTCAACGAATTCTTCAACTGCACATTCTCCCACGCTGTCAGCTCCGTGAACAAACGCAATTCCTGAAACAACATGCTGATGGAACGTTTCCGAATCTCCACCCAGTCATGCACCGAAAGACTACGGATGTTTTTCTCGCCAAAACAAATGATACCTTGATAGTCGTTACGATATCCGTATATGTAGCTGCAAAGCGATGATTTCCCAGTGCCGGATGCTGCTTCCACCAAATAGGCTTCCCCACGTTGCAGGGTCAACAACTGATGCCAGACATCGGATATAATAGAATCCCTCCCTGCAAAAACAGCAGGAAGGGTCCGTTGTAATTCTATAGTATTCATAAGTTCTCTAATCCATGTACGATCAACTGTAGCACGTTGACTTCTTTATCTTTCATAACAATATTTATTCGACCGCTTCTCCAATCGGGAGCCATCACATCCACATAGTCGCAAGATCCCAAAATAGCATTAAACACGGCGGCATCACTACCCAGCATACGGGTTAACCGAGGATTCTCCTGAACGTCCTTCACCAACTGCACCGCATTGAACGCCATAAAGAAACGGTTTTTCACCACCTCTCCGGCCCAAGGAGTATTCTGCAAAGAAACTCCGTAACGGCGGCCTGCCTCATCTGCCAGTCTTTCATTGTTCGAGATATAAAGCAGATTATCCTTCACACCAAACCAAATGCTCTGGCGATACATACGGAACTCATATTGGTCTTTGCCCGTAGAGTTCAATTGCATCTGCCCACCGGTCATAGCCAACAAAGGTCTCAGGTCTTCGAAGGACTGCAAAAAGTCTTTATTCGTTACATCAGCATAAATCAGCAAGTCATTATTTGACAAGGAACTATAGCCAACAGCAACATCCCCATGAATAGAAGAGAATATACCTTCAATATCTATTGGCAACATCGGATTATCCAACGCTTGCTTGATGGTAGGATTTTCGCAAAGTAAATCATAAATTCCTTTTCCATCGATATTACCACCTGCCCAAACCAACATATTAGCAGGGAAATACTCCAAATAAGCTCCTTTGATGAGTGCGGAAACAGCCGACTGCTTTTCATACATAGCAATCAAATCCTTATTTTCAATCAATGTTTCCATCTTCACTACAATTTTACCTTTTTCGAAAGTAGCGGAAACCAGATATTTGATATCTTCCAATTTCAAATAGGCAGGCATTCCCATTCGCATCTGCATGGTAATATCATTAGGAATAAATGACATATTCATCACAGTGACAATTTCACCCTTCGACGAGGCCAACTTACCAAAGTCTGTGGTCTTTACATAGCTGTTTTCAGCATCCTGGCGCATCAATGAAAGCAAACTTCCTTTCAAGCTGAGAGCATCTCCTTTATTACTTCCCATCAACAGGAAAGTACCCTTATTAAAAGCGCACAGCGCCGTACCCATCTGTGTCCATGTACATCCGCTTTCGCTTTTCAATTCCGTACATATCTGCTCCTCCTTCAACGCCTCCAGCAAATCTTCCACTTTACCTTCATCATCTACTTTTGCCAATAAAGCAAAAGCATTAGAATGAGGAGTAATGAACATATATACTTTATCAGTAAAAGACAAGCCGGATTCAGACGGGCTTTTAATAATCTTCTCGGCAGTTTTATAGGCCTCTCCTTCCAGACCGCTTTTTAATGCGTCCGTCAGTTTGGCTACCACCTTTTCTCCCCCTTTACCGTTTATGCCACTCTTCTCTGCCATTGTTTTGAAATCGAATGACATGACCATTGCCGCATCCTTAGGAATAGCATTGGCATATTCACTTTTAGACGAACAGGAAGCCATAAGCAGCATGATCGCCACCAATGCAAATCCCCAAATACCTTTTCTCATATTCTTATTTTTGGTTTAATAAATTCAGTGTATGACAGGCTACCAATGCGGCTGTTTCCGTGCGAAGACGGGACTTTCCCAAACTAACAGGCTGAAAACCTGCCGCTATAGCCTTAGCCACTTCTTCCTCGCTAAAATCCCCTTCCGGACCTATCATCACCAAAGCATCTTCTCCGGAACGCAATATATCTTTCAACAAAAGTTTTTCCCCTTCATAGCAATGGGCGATGAACTTCTGCCCTTTAAAATCCCGTGAAACAAACTTATTAAAGTCCGTCATTTCATTCAGTACCGGCATAGTCGCCTTTAACGATTGTTTCACTGCCGATACCAGAATTTTTTCAATACGTTCTTTCTTGATTACTTTCCGCTCGGAATAACGGCAGTTCAAGAAAGACAGTTCATCAAAGCCTATTTCAGTCGCTTTCTCTGTAAACCATTCAGTACGATCCATATTTTTAGTGGGAGCCATGGCAATATGCAACCACCCTTTCCACCCTTTTTCCTGCGGAATCGTTTCCGTTACCTTCACTTGGCAACGTTTACCGCTTGCAGCACTGATTACAGCCTTGTAAAAACAACCTTTTCCATCAGTCAACATTATCTCATCGCCTATGGAAAGACGCAAAACCCGTAAACAATGTCCTGCTTCCTCTTCTGGAAGTTCAAGGTTACTCGCTATATCAGGGGTATAAAAAACATGCATAGTTCTTCTTGTTTTTCAATTTATATATCAAACTATCGTATTCTCCTCCTCTTGTTCCCGTCGTTTTATCTCATCACGCAAACGGGATGCCTGCTCATAATTCTCTTCTTCTATAGCCTTTGACAATGCTTCTTTCAGCATCACCACATCAACTGTATTTACATTGACAGAAAATGCCGTATTCCCAACTTCATGCAACTGTTCACTTTCCATGATCTCATTAGTAGTATAAACAGGACATCCGCAACGCATAGCCAACGCAATCGCATCGGAAGTACGTGAGTCTATTTTAAATACCTCACCCTCCTTTTCCAAAAACAGATAGGAATAATAAACTCCATCCTTTACCTTATATATCAACACTTTCTTTAAAGCAGCCCCCAACTCTTTGGTCACTGTCAGAAAAAGATCGTGCGTCAATGGTCTGGGCATCTTATATTCCATCATTACCACCTTAATAGCCTGCGCCTCCAACGAACCGATAATAATAGGCAGCTTACGGTTACCATTCACTTCTTCCAACACCAGCGCATATGCATCCGCCGGCTGCAATGTAGAGGACATATCATGTACCTTCAATTCTATTTCATCCATAATTTTAACTTCCCTTCTACCACTCCTGTTTACATCGGATATGGTCAAAAATAATTTATTAAACTTGCCTGGGATTATGCTTATACTTGAATATGACAGCAAACAATACCGCAACCACCAAGGCATATCCTGCAAAAACAAACCATGTCATACTCCATCCCTCCATCTGCGGAGCAGTGCTGTTCATATCAACAAAACGATTTACCACAGCTTGAGCTCCCAACGTTCCCACTGTAGCGCCAATACCATTTGTCATAATCACGAACAATCCCTGAGCACTGGAACGAATGGATAAATCAGTCTCATTGTTAACAAACAACGAACCTGAAATGTTGAAGAAGTCGAAAGCCACACCATACACAATCATGGACAGTACAAACATCCAGACACCCGGCCCTGGATTCCCCAGTCCGAACAATCCGAAACGAAGTACCCATGCCAACATGGCTATCAGCATAACGCGCTTGATTCCGAAATGCTTTAATACAAAAGGTATTAATAAAATACACAACGTTTCCGACACCTGAGACAAAGATATCAATGCGTTAGCATGATTCACTCCAAACGTATCAGCATACTCTGGAACTCCCCTGAAACTGCTGAGAAACGGATTGGCAAAACCGTTGGTTATCTGTAAAGAAACCCCCAACAACATAGAAAATATAAAGAAAACAGCCATCTTTTTCTGTTTGAACAGTGTAAACGCCCGCAATCCCATAGCATCTACCAGCGATTTCTGTTCTCCACCACGACTTACAGGACACTCGGGCAAAGTAAGCGCATAAATGGCCAGTATCACTCCAAAGCAAGCACAAGAAAAGAACTGCATATAATTATTTTGGAATCCCAAGATATCCGTCAGCAACATAGAACAGATGAAACCAATCGTTCCAAAAATACGGATAGGAGGAAAAGCGATGACAGGATCCAGTTTTACTTTATCCAGTGCGGTATAGGCTACCGAATTTGTCAATGCCAATGTTGGCATATAAAAAGCTACACTAAAAGAATAAAATGTAAATAAAGTACTGAAATTAACCGCTTCACCATCCACGTAGCCATACCACCCGGCAGCCACCATAAACACGGCAGCCATAAAATGACAGAAGCCATATAATTTTTGAGCAGGCACCCATCTGTCGGCAATAATTCCCATTACAGCAGGCATAAACAAGGAAACAATCCCCTGCATGGCGTAAAACAGGCCTATCCTAGCACCCAAGCCAATATTAAACAAATATGTCCCCATGGAAGTAAGATAAGCCCCCCATACGGCAAATTGTAAGAAGTTCATGACTATCAGTCTGAGTTTCATTCCGGTAATTTCGTTTTTCATCTTTCTTCTTTAATGTGTGTTTTTTATATTACTTGCAAAGATATAAAACAATTCGATTTTTCATGGAGATTCATCTTAAAAAACAAAGCCTCTCCGGTGGTTTCACAACTTCCGGAAAGGCAAGACAATTAAAAAGTTTTTGTAATCTAACTAAAAGAGAGTGTTTTATTATCTGGTGTTCGTGAAAAATAATGCCATTATCTATTCAGCTATGGCATAAGCATCCAGTCCTTTCAATGACTGGCGGATAGTTTTCTGCATCTTCTCCATCTCTTCCCGGCTCATTTGGCGCACCTCTATACCGGAATCTCTTAGATTATTCCCCAATTCAGCCATCTGCTCATTGAACGAATCCCAATATTCCGAATCAAGGACAGCAGAATACACTTCTTTCCCATCCTTCATCGGACTGATAATAACGGTCATGCTTACATTTCCGTTTTCATTGACATTAAGGGTGTAAGTACGTTTCTCATTATCCATCTTATAAATGAATGTAAAATTCGCTTTCTGCGCCTTGCCCCTTCCCTTCGGCATATCCTTAATGGCAGTTTCTGCATATTCCTCATCCTTCTCGAAAGCCTCAATCAACCTTGCGCCTATTTTCTCATCCTTTAACGAAAAACTTTTCACCACCTTTACCACTTTGCGGGTTTTAGAGTCACGTTTCGTTACAGAGTTGATAGCCACATCATCCCGCTTTTCCAATTCTGCCGCCATTTTATCAATATTCTTCTGGGCCATAACCTTGCCTGTTCCACCACACAGCAGCAAAACAGCCGCCAATGCACTTCCTAAAATAAACCTTGTTTTCATATCTTATTTTTTATGTTTTTTATTCGCTTACCAATAATTCCTTTTCTTCTATCTCTTTCTCGGAACGATGAATTTCTTCCACACGTTCCTGGGCCAGTTTCTCCACCCGTTCCGCCTTTTCCAATGTTTCAATAATACAAGGCATAATCTGTTTCACATCCGAAATGCGCTTGCCTCCCACTTCCACATAACTACCTTCGTAGCACGACCACTCACCACTTCCGTCTGCTTGGTTTTCCGAATAGAAAATAAAACCTAACCCCAGCGCAATGACCATCATTGCCGCTATACCGGCACTCCAGACAGCTATTGGAATACGCTGATAAAAGCTTTCTTTTCCAACCACCGGTACCTTTTCTGATTTCTTTCCTCCAGCAACCTCCTTCTGTCCGTCTGGCTGCAACATACCCGGTTCTCCCTGCATACCTCCCTCATACCAGGCAAACATCGGAGCATATCCCATCAGATGAGAAGGTACATCCCCTGTATGGAAGAAACGATAAATAGCCTGCTCCTCGGCATTCGTAGTTTCCCCTTCCAAGAAACGGTTAATGTATTCTTCTATATTCCTCTTATCTAATTCCATACCTTACTGTGTATCATAAATTGTTCTTTTACTCTTTTTCTAGCTCTCGACAAATTGGTTCGTACCGCCACCGGCGTACTTCCTGTGAGACGGGCTATCTCCTCTACTTCGAAACCTTCCAAGTGCTTCATGCGGAGAATAGACTGTTGCAAGTCAGGTAAAGTACCTATTACTTCCAGTATCTCCTGCATATTCTCTTCCTCTACCAGTTTCATTTCAGGGTTTTCACCTCCACCAATGCTGATGCCTTGCTCCAAATCGACTTTCTCTATTCGAATACCTCGCAAACGATTAATACACAAATGCTTGGTTATAACAATAGCCAGTGCATCCACGCTACGATATTGGTCCAGACGGTCGCGAAGAAACCAAAGTTTCAACAGTACATCTTGTACTGCATCTTCTGCCTCGTCGGAGTCTTCCAGATAACGGATAGCCATTCTTAACAAAGCCGGCCGCATTCGTTTTGCCTCTATTTCAAATCTATTTTGTTCCATGTTCACTAGTATGACACATAGAGGTAGGGAAACGTTACATCAAAATGAAAAATAATTTGCCGACATGTCAATTTGCTAATATACCAATAACCGTGTGGGCATATATAACACCCCTAATTAGCACATCAGCAAATTGACAGATTAGCAAATTATTCAAACTTATAAACCGTATGACTATGAAAAACCTCTCCCGGCCGGAGTACAGTACTGGGGAATTCAGGCTGATTGGGGCTATCTTGAAAATGCATCGTTTCGAAACATACCGCCGAACGGAAAGGATAAGCTATCCCCCTTTTACCAGTCATTTTTCCTTTCAGTCCATTACCAGTATAGATTTGTATTCCCGGTTCGGTGGTGAAGATCTCCATCTTACGCCCGCTTGTTGGATCATACACCCAAGCAGCCGGCCTTGTATCATCTCCTTTCGTATTCAATTCCCAAGTATGATCGTATCCGTTTACTACCTTCAATTGCGGATAATCCGCATCTATACGTTCTCCGATAGTATGCGGCATACGGAAATCAAGGGGAGTACCGGCCACCGGGAGATATTCTCCTGTGACACATTTCTTATCATCGTATGGAGTAAAGCGATCTGCATCTACCCAAAGTTGCTGGTCTTCCACGCTTTTTGTAAAGTCTCCCGAGATATTAAAAAAAGAATGATGAGAAAGATTAAGTACCGTGGGTGCATCCGTAGTTGCCTCGTATGTCAAATCCAGTGCATTCTCATCCTCACCAAGACTATAGACTAACATCACTTTCAGGTTTCCGGGGAAACCATTTTCTCCATCAGGGGAGAGATAAGACAGACGAACCGTATATGTATCTGCCTGTTCCACTTTCCATATTCTATCGGCAAAACCGGGATTTCCCCCATGTGATATATGTCCGGACTTCCCATTGTTAGGGACCAGCTTATGCTCTACCCCGTCCAGTGTGAAACGCGCATTCAGAATACGTCCTATATAGCGTCCCACCGTAGAACCAAAATTCTGCCGTTGCTCCATATACTCACCAATCGTGGAAAATCCACACACTACATCTTCCCTTTTTCCATTTTTGTCGGGTACAAGGATAGAAACTACTCGCGCCCCATAGTTCGTGATACAGACCTCCATCCCTTTTTTGTTGCTCAAAGTAAATAAATCGGTATACTGCCCATTCACTTCTGTCTGAAAATCCTTACGTTGTAATCCTGAAGCAGTGACCTGCTTGTCGTCGTGACAAGAAGAAAGCAGCATCAACAAGCCCATACAAACTATACCATGTTTTCCACTCATATCATTCATTTTATAGGTTTTAAATGCCACAAATGTAAATCCTCCGATGGAAAATAAGAAAAGCCGGCCTTTCCTTTTTCAAGGGATGACCAACTTTTCAACTATTTCAACCAATTTTTACCCGATTACTTCTTCTCTTTCAGCAATAGAGTAGTATGATGACTATCCTCCCATTCGGACATCAACCGATGAAAATCTGCATAATCGGTGGGAGTTATCCATTGTTTGTTCAGTCGCAACGAACGGGTTACTTCCGTCTTATCCTCTGTAGTCTGTACGGTTATTTTCAATTTCCCTACCGCATTGACTATTTCTTTTGCCTTTTGCGGAGTACATACCTGCATATCCGACGGAACATTTACTATGCAAATATAGGTTTCATCCGTCATACCAGGAAGCAACAGGTTCGTAGTACGTTCTGTATTTCCAAAGCCATAACCATTCATGGCTATTCCGGTTTTAGCGCGAGGCAATGTTATCAGACGATAGCCCCCTGCCAACGTTTTACCTGTTTCAGAAGTGACTGTTATCGTATCCGTTTCATAAACCGGTTTATTCTTCACTTCCAAAACCGCTTTCTTACCATCCAACGTATTGACAGGCTGATATTCCTGTATGCCCGCTATGACAGGAGAGTCCAGAAATAACTGGCTGATAGCGCCCAATCCCAAACAATTATCCGGTGCTTTTACGCCAAAAGCAACCTTAACCTCACCTTGTAATCCTGCCGCTTGCAACAATCCTGCAAGCAGATTTATCTTTTCCGCTTCCGTGCCATAGGCAGTGCGGATTACTTCAGTTGCCGGACGGATCCGGTATCCTGTTTCGGACAAAGACAACCGGGACGTGCCCAATCCATGTACATAGTTCATCAGGACAGCTTCCTTTTCATCCGCATTTTTTCCTTGCAATAATTTTTGTGCCAAAGCCATGACCTCTTTTTCATGAGCTGCCGTAAATTGAGATTTCAGCACTTTCAAAGCATCGGCCATCGACGGATACGTATTTGCTAAAATAACCGGTATATTTCCTGATAAAGCAGGAGTACTTTCCATAGGATAATAAGCAGGAATATTTTTCAGTGTCCAAGTAACAACTTTACTTCCATTCTCATTTTTCACTACCGGCGCAGCTTTTCCGTTTATCAATGCATAATTCAAAGGCTTGTCCTCAGGAACCGACACACTACAGATATATTCTTTGACGGGCGATAACTCCTCTACCGGCACATATACATCCAGCCCGGGCAAATAACCGGGACGTGTGATAACCGAGTAATCCAAACAAATAGTCGCTCCCAACTCCAGTCCCGTATGTACCACCACCATCTCTTTCAGTCCGTTATAGGCAGGAGCATCAGCCGCCGCAGCAGGAAGAACCTCTACAAATGCATTTTCGGGAGTCTTTACTATCTTCCCGTCTTTCTGGCGAGTATAAGATTCATGTATCTTCAATTCCTGATATGCCGGATTGTAAACAATGAAGCTTTCACCATACAAACCATTCACCGCTGCATGTGTAAATAAAGTCAACTCCTTATATACCCGCATTTCCTGACTACCGTCCTTATGTAATGTATAAGTCTTGGCTAACTTCCCAAATTCTGCTTCAGAAGCCGCTTTTGCCGGAAGAGCTGTCAATAACAACACTCCCAAGCATACATATATATAATAAATCTTTTTCATGTCGCTTTACTTTTTAATCACCAAATAATCACCGTATGCTTTATGAGCTTCCACCGCTTTACGGAAGCTATCCCAATCCGACGCTTCATATACACGCTTTTTCAAAGCCAGACGATTATGCAGGACCACCCGGTTTCCTTTTTGTAGAAGCGAGCCTTCAAAATCGGCTCCCGTTCCCTGCATGGTATCCTCCTTTGGCCCATTTATCAGCCTATAGCCTGATGGCAATTGAATGGTTTCATCCAATTCCACCAAACGGGAGCAGGCGTCTTTAAAACCATACTTCCGTTCCTTCATTTCTGTATCAATCCGTAGATAAGAGCGTACCTGATTATAAAGATTATTCATTACCAAAGGCTTGAACAACATTTCCTTCTCCCCTTGCATGGCATAATCCGGAATCTCGTAACGGAAAATGATTTGGATAGGAGCAGCTTGATAATCTTTAGGATTCCTGCCATAATCTACACTCAGCAATCTGGCTTTAGGAGAAACAGCCAGCAATTGTCTTTCCATAGTCGCACGCCACTGGCTCTGAAAACCTCTTGTAAAGATGCTGCGTATATTGCTGTCACTCTGTCCCTCGGCTTGAATGGTAAATGTACCACGCAAAGTACCATTAGCGTCCAAGCGGTTGTCTGCCTTGATGCGTACATAGTGATTTTCCGGAGCAGAAACAGGAGTCAGACAGAGATCGGAACCTTCAGGTACACCGGGCAGATAATTCTGCTGTTGCTCGGCACTACTCCACAACTCACGGCAGAAAGGAACCCATGTGGGGTCTAACGGCATATAAGTTCCATCAGCAAGTTTCACCACAGCTACACAATGATTGAAATGATCCGCAGGAATACTTTCGACACGACTGCCCGCCATCGTCATGGCCGGATAGGCCTCGAACCCCGCCATGCGCAGAAAAGAAACCAAAGTTCCTGCTATATCTTTACACACGCCGCAACGATCCGTATAATTCATTTTAGTATCATGTAACGTATAGCCCTCTCCTTTTCCCATAGAGATACCTGCATAACGGATATTATCCGCTACCCAATGGGTCAGTACAGCTATTTTCTCCATTTCGGTTTTCTTTCCTTTTATCAGTTCGTCCACTTTCTTCTGCGCTTCGGGCAGTGGAGCAAAGCTTCCATAATCCTCATTGACCTTATTGAACCACAAAGACTTGTCTTTCCAATGAGGAGTAGAAGACATCATCAGTTTAGGAGCTGCATCAAACAAATCTACCATATTCGGCTCCCGCCGGAAAGGCATCATGTCCTCCATAGCAAAAGTATAAGCCTTTCGTCCGTCTTCATAACGCATGGACGATGTACATTCTCCTTGATAAAATTGAAATTGCATCTCTTTTTCCATAGGAATACTGACCTTGTACACTTTACGCACGGTAGGCTCACTGCTCCAAAATGGAACAATGTCATAGAACTGGCCACGCATGGGAGGTATAAACCGGGAATCATCCTCAGGAACAGCTCCCAGCAAAGCGTATGTAAATCCCTTTTTCGCTATTTCATAATCTATGACATCACCGGGGTTCAAAGCCCCCACTTCTATCATAATCTGTCGTGCTCCCCAATAAATAGCACGGGCCGGAGCCGCATAGTCACAGGTCTTCTTCACATCCACCTCTTCAATCTGCCCGTCAGCATGATATATCGTCACACGTTTAAACTCGGCATGGGCCGTCAACGGATCATAATCATATTTAATCACCCGGTTAGCTACTGCTCCTTTAGGAGTCTGCACCTTGATAACCTTACATACGGCAAATGATCCCTGCCCTGTCGGTTGTACTGACACCGATGTACTGTCCAGCAACGCCACACAGTCAAACTTGGCATACGATTCTCCTTTCGCAGCTTCCTCATAAAGTTTCCAGCCCTGCCCGTAAGTTGTGACCGAAGTGAGAAGAAAGCAAGCCAATGTTGCATAAAGTTGTTTTCTCATGTTTCTCATCTATTTTGTTTTAACCTAACAAATGTAGGCAATAATCTTCTATTTCACATCTATTTTATAGAAAAACTCCTGTTCTTATGCAGTCTTTTATTCTCCCCTGTATCTTTATATAATAACATGACAAAAGAAAAATGAATGACGCAGAACTAATAGAAGGATGTAAAGCCGGAAAGAGGGAAGCTTTGGAAACCATATACAGACTCTTCTCCCGCCAAATGTATGGAGTGTGCTGTCGCTATGTAGGCGAAGAATCGGCCTTGGACGTCATGCATGATGGATTCATCAAAGTATTTTCCGCCATCGACCAACTACATGCCACCGACCTGCATGGATTCAAATCCTGGGTCACCCGTATCATGGTAACTACCTCCTTGCATCATCTCCGTAAACAGAAAACCTGCTTTTTCCTTTCTGTAGATGATCTGGAAGAAGACATGCAGCCTGTGGACGAAGAAGATATGATTTCGATTCCTATTGAAACCTTGATGAAATTCATAGCTGAATTACCGGCAGGCTATCGCACCATACTGAACTTGGCCGTATTCGAAGGAATGCCTCATAAGGAGATTGCGAAGACATTAGGCATTAACGAACATTCATCCTCCTCACAACTGCACCGCGCCAAATGTGTACTTGCTCAAAAAATTAAAGAATACTTAACTCGACAATCATTATGAAACAGGAAGAAGAACCGTGGATAGACCACTTGAAACAACGGGTTAACGAATACGAAAAGCCCCTCCCCGAAAATGATTGGAATCATTTTCAAACGGAATATTTCACCCCCTATTTACATAAGAAAAAAAGGATAAGAACGATGCGTATAGCAGCCGTTCTCCTCTTGCTGTTTATACCTTTTGCCACCACTTTTTATTTTTTACAGACAGAAAAGCACAAAGTAGCCTCGCCCGTCGTATCCTTACCGGCACACCAGCCAAGAAGCATTACAGGCAATCCTTCCATTATGCCTGAAAACAAACTATTACCGGACAGGCCCCAATCAAAGACAACTTCCTTGACAAAACCACCAATCCAAACAAGTATCAATACCGATACGGCAAATAATATAGGAATAGAATGCACTCTCCCGGCACAAGATACAATCCGGAACACAGAATCTGTACACAAGAGCCCCTCCGGACATAACCACTTTGCATTACCGCATAAACGTTCCGAATATACTTTGGCACTTGCCATATCTGCCGGCAATAACGGAACAAGCACCGGCTTCATAAACAAAACTTTTTCCCGGGGAGACATAGGAAGTTCTCATAAGGATGAAATTATGTATTGGAATGACTTCAAAAACTATTTGCAGGAATATCCCTCGGACTTTCCCGATGCACAAGCTTACGGAGCTCTGCTACAAATAGCAAATGACAACACAGGACGCCCCATGACAGAATATACCCATTATAATCTCCCCGTCAGTTTTGCGCTTTCGTTCCGTAAATCCATAAGCAGGCATTGGGGAGTCAGTGCAGGTCTGCAATATACCTATCTGTCGTCCGAAAGTTCCATAGGAGAAGATTCCAAGTGGGTTAAACGACAAAAGTTCCACTACATAGGCTTGTCTGTGAAACTAGACCGCCGGCTTTATACCACCCGTACCTTTTCCTTTTATACCACAGGAGGAGGCACGATAGACAAATCCGTATCGGGTAAACTGGAACAAGATTTCATCGTTCAGAAAGAAAAAATCTATTCCAGTACAGAGAGTCTGAAAATAAAACCGCTCCAATTCTCCATACACGCCGCATTGGGAATACAATATAATATAAATCCTACCCTAGGGGCTTTTATAGAACCCGGAGCAGCTTTTTATTTCAAGGACGGCAGCTTTAAAAACACAATACGTGACGAGTACCCGTTCCATTTCAACCTACAGTTGGGAGTGCGCTGGAATTATTAAGGAAACTTCATGCAGTCTTTTGTCCATCCTTGTATCTATAGGATAAAAAGACAGCCATGCAAAAAAGACATCAAGACAGACAATGTTATTTTAACGAACTAGCAAACACATCACGCAGTTTCTATATAGACTATGTAAAGCAATTTATCTCCCTCAGCTCTTCTACCCACATACTGGAAATAGGTTGCGGAGAAGGAGGTAACCTGCTCCCCTTTGCCGAACTAGACTGCAAGGTAACAGGCATAGACCGTGCAGCCAGCCGCATACACCAGGCACAATCCTTCTTCGCCGCCTCCGGCTACAAAGGAGAATTCAGGACGATGGATTTCTTCAACTTCTCTTCAGTTTCCCGTTACCAGCTCATCCTGATACACGATGTCATTGAACACATCAGTAACAAAGAAGAATTCTTCCGTTGCCTCTCTCCTCTTCTAGCTAAGGGAGGCATCATATTCTGGGGATTCCCGTCTTGGCAAATGCCATTTGGCGGACATCAGCAAATTTGTCACAACCGGTTCGTCTCCTCTCTTCCTTTCATCCATTTATGTCCCGGTATATTCTATCGGTTTCTGCTCAGATGTTTCCATGAAACACCATCATGTATCGAAGAATTATCAGACATCAAACGCTGCCGCATGACCATAGACGCCTTTGAACAACTTGCTGAAAAGTATGGATACGAAATAATCGACAGACAATTATGGTTCATCAACCCACACTACCAACAGAAGTTCCATCTGCGGCCACGAAAATTATATCCTGTACTGGCACAGTTAAAACACATCAGAAATTACTTCAGCACCTCCTGTTTCTATATAACACGCCACCGTGATCTTCATCCTTAAGGCAACCAATTTATACTATTTTCATGTTTATATCAATAGTTTGTTTCTCTTTTATCAAGAATTGGACTACCTTTGTAATCCAAATTTAATGTATTGACTTTATGCCGACATTTTTCATCATTCTTATCTTTACATACCTTGGAGGAAATGCCTACATATTTTACAGAGGTTTGCAAACATTATCCGGCTTTCCATACGGAATCAAGATTTTATTGACTGTTTTATTCTGGCTAGCTGCACTGTCCTTTTTCGGAACGATGCTAAGTCGCAATGTGAAGATACCGTTTTACTTATCCCACACAATGTATGAGGTCGGGACAGGCTGGCTGATATTCACTTTATATATGGTCTTGTTTTTACTTTTCTTTGATTTATTGAAACTGTGCTCTATTTCTTTCAACCAGAATTTCATGACTTCTTTACTGGCCACATTCGTCTTGTTGGGATATGGATACTATAATTATCGCCATCCCAAGATAAATACTGTCAACATCACGCTCACCAAACCGCTGACCGATAATCGGCGTCCTATAAAAATAGTTGCAGTGAGCGATATACATTTGGGCAACGGCACAGGAAAAACGTCTTTGAAGCAATATGTGAAAATGATTAACGAACAGAATCCGGACTTAATCCTAATTGGAGGCGATTTAATTGATAACAGCGTAATACCTCTTTATGCTGAAAACATGGCTGAAGAACTAACGGAATTAAAAGCACCACTGGGAATCTACATGGTCCCCGGAAACCATGAATATATCAGCGGGATAGACAAAAGTATCCAATTTATACAAAATACTCCTATACAACTACTGCGCGACTCGGTTGTCACACTTCCCTGCGGCATACAACTGATAGGACGTGACGACCGTAGCAATGCCAGACGACTTCCATTACAAAAGTTAATGGCCCGTATAGATAAAAGCAAACCGGTTATTCTGTTGGACCATCAGCCTTACCAACTGGCAGAGAGTCAGGCAGCCGGTATCGACTTACAGTTCAGCGGACACACCCACCATGGACAGGTTTGGCCCATGAATTGGGTAACAAACCATCTTTATGAACAAAGTCACGGCTATCGCCAATGGGAAAACAGCCATATATATGTTTCCAGCGGATTATCTTTATGGGGACCTCCTTTCAGAATAGGAACCGAGAGTGAGATGGTAGTATTACAACTTCATTAAAAAGCCTGCAACCTTTCTATTATTGACATTTTGAAGCATTCCTGCTCATTACCCGTTATCTAAGCTTTTTCTTCCATTACATTAAGCTCTTTCTTCCAGCCACCTAATACAGACTCCGACAGTGGACTATACAGACGCTTATAATAGACTGTATAGTCCATTCGAAGCGACTGTATAGTCCACTGTCGGAGTCTGTACTACATAACCGTAAAAATCTCCTTAATCATCAGCCCAAAAAGGCTTAGGAAAGCGTGTATAAAGCTTTAGGACCAAGCAGAGCGAACTTTATGCTGCCTGGATTGAAGAAGAACAAATCCTATCAAGAAAAATCCCACAATGGATATAAACGGAAAAACAAGCATAGGCCTGTCACCCCAAAAAAGAAAATGTAAGGAGTGGAAGAAAAAAACAGAGCAAATCTTTCTTTCAGGAAGAAGCTTTAAAAAACGGTCTATATCATATATAAAAAAAGAAGGGTATCTATCCCAGACACCCAATCTTCATTAACCTTAAATCTAATACCATGAAAAACACAGTGCAAAGATAAGGAGTTTTATGTTATCAAACATAATAAGACTACAACTATTCGCTTCTGATTAACATCATTTAAACTTTAATGATGCTTTTGCAGATTCAAATCCTGTAAAAACGCCATTGTACTATATAATATATAAATAAATCGAATTATTCCACATACAGCACCAGCCCTTTCAAATACTCTCCTTCAGGATGGTAAATATTTACGGGATGATCTCCCGGCTGAGTCAATTGATGCAGAATACGTACACTACGTCCGCTTTGTGCCGCAGCTGTAAATACCGCATTGCGGAAATTCATCTTATCTACCACCTGCGAGCAAGAGAAAGTAAACAGAATACCTCCCGGTTTGATTTTCTCAAATGCTTTAGCGTTTAGTTTCGTATAGCCACGCAATGCATTGCGGAGAGCATCCTTGTGTTTGGCAAATGCAGGAGGGTCAAGAATTATCAAATCATATTGATCTCCCATACGATCCAGGTATTTAAAAGCATCCTCAGCATACGCCTTATGACGGGTATCACCCGGAAAATTTAATTCCACGTTCATATTGGTAAGATCAATAGCTTTTGCCGAACTGTCTACCGAATGCACCAGATTCGCGCCTCCACGCATGGCATAAAAAGAGAATCCTCCTGTATAACAGAACATATTCAATACATTACGCCCTTTGGCATAACGTTCCAACAAATGACGGTTCTCACGCTGATCCACAAAGAAACCCGTTTTCTGTCCTTTCAGCCAATCTACATGGAATTTCAATCCGTATTCCATCGCTATGTTTTCGGGACTTCCTCCTTTGATGAAACCGTTCTCCGGTCCCAAGTCTGCCTTGAAAGGCAACGTAGTTTCTGATTTATAATAAATGTTCCGGACTACATCCCCCATCACTTCAGACAAGGCATCGGCTATCTCCATACGGTAAACGTGCATTCCGGCCGAATGTGCCTGCATCACGGCTGTATGATCGTATACATCAATAATCAAACCCGGCAAGTTATCCCCTTCGCCATGAACCAGACGGTAAGTGTTATTTGCAAGATTACCAGCCAAACCCAAACTGCGACGCAAATCATAGGCCACTTCCAGTTTATGCTTCCAGAATTCATGATCAATCTCACCTTCCTTAAAAGAGAGCACGCGCACGGCAATACTTCCTATCTGGAAATGCCCGCAAGCTATAAATTCTTTCTTTGAAGTGTACACATCCACTATCTCGCCTTCTTCGGGTTCTCCCTCGATGCGCTGGATAGCTCCGGAGAATACCCACGGATGGAAACGCTTTAACGACTCTTCCTTACCCGGTTTCAGGTATACTTTTTTATAAGCCATTTGTATTTACTGTTGTTTCTATTGGTTCTTCCTCTTTTATCTCATAATCACCCGTACGTTCCAATTCCGTCAGGCAATTGTAAATTTCCACACAAGCCCACGCATCTGTGGCTGCATATAGTTTTTGTCCCTCGCTAAGCACATCCGCCTCCCAATTGGAAAGACGCTGGCTTTTTGAAATCTTCTGATCAAACAGATTGGCGAAAATTTTTTGCAGACTCCGGTCAGCTATGCCGAATCGTCCTACATAGTCCTGCAACTCTATCCAGTTACCCCGGTCGGGATGCACATTCTCACGTTTCCTCAACGAATTAAAATCGTCTTTCAGCGACAAACCTATCTTCAAGGTATCGCTCATCAAAAACTCTTGCAGAGAATCAGGCATACCTATCCGGTTCAGACGGAACAAGAAACAGGTATCTTGCGTAGATATTTGCAACAAAGCCACTTTATGGGTAGTACCTCGCTTGAAAGACGGACGTGTTTCCGTATCCACCCCCACTATGCGCTGATCTTTCAGGTAGGCTACTGCTTTCTCGGCCTCGCTCTCAGTATAAATTACAAAGATACGTCCGGGAAAAAGCACCTTGGGCATTGCTGCTATCTCGGCTTTAGTAATCGTTTTTTTTATTTGTTTCATAATAATGAATTCTCATCTTCCATTTCTTCCTCCTCGTCATCATCGGCAGGAGTATACTTTACATCGTGTAAGGCACGCATGGTGTTTACCAAACGCTGCCCCCAGAATTCCCTGAAATGTTCCTTACAGACTACTAACGAATCATTCATCGTTTCGTTCAGTCCCAGTTGGAATACGCCGATAAAGTCCTTCAAATCCTGATAGATATCTGCCAAATCTTCTGAAATACATTTCTTGATGGGCGTGTCACTGTATGCCATATCCGGCAAGAACACTTCCAGATAATCGTCCTTCGCCCCCAACACACCGGCCACAGTCCTACGTATCAGTTCATAATCTTCTTCTGTAACGAAGATTTCAGGTTCATCCTCTCCTATCGGTTCACATGGAGGCAACAAAGTCGCTTTCAAATAAAGCAACGGAAGTATTTTTAAGGCAGTATCTACAAAATCATAGCGTTTCATATCACGGGCACGTTCCAGAAAACCACAATATTCGGCGGCCACCGTCACAAATTCTACTGTATTTTTGTCAAATATCACCTGACTGTACTTTTCCATAAACATTAAAATTGAATCGCAAAGTTAAGAAAAAAGAGATTAAATAAGGCAATAATTAATGTTTTTCATGTACATTTGCGAAATAATAAATAGAATGAAGACGTATGGCAAAGAAAAAATCAGATAAGGAGACAGAGCCTAAAAAGGTATCAACCAAACGATTCTCCGCTTTTTTTAAGAATGAAACAACGCATTTTGTAATCGGATTGATTAGTGTTATTTTTGCTGTTTATCTGTTGCTGGCATTTACCTCTTTCTTCTTTACAGGAGCAGCGGACCAAAGTATTTTGGACAACCAGCAGCCGGGTGAACTGATGCAGACCACCAACCATGTAAAGAACTATGCCGGAGCACGCGGCGCACAGCTTGCCGAATTCCTTATAAATGAATGTTTCGGACTAGCAGCTTACTTTATCATTTTGTTCCTGGCAGTAGTGGGTATGAAATTAATGAAAGCCTATCAGTTCCGCATCTGGAAATGGTTCATGTCCTGTTCCATCCTGCTCATCTGGTTCTCCATCACACTGGGTTTTATTTTTGACGGCACTTTCGGAAATAGTTTCATCTATCCGGGCGGACTGCACGGATACAATGTAAGCAACTGGCTGATTTCACAAGTAGGTATACCTGGCTTGGGATTGTTATTGTTCATCACAGCACTGTTGTTCTTTGTATATTTAAGCAATGAAACCATACAAATTATACGCAAGGCTTTGCACCCTAATTTCAAACGGAAGAAAAAAGGAGAGCAAGCTTCTTCTGCAACTGAAGAAAGTCCGGTCAAAGAAACTCCCCGAAAGGAAGAGAACAAGAAGGAATTCTCCAATCCCAGACCTGCCATTGTAGATTTCGAACTGGAACAGCCGGAAAAGATAAAGGAAGAAGTGGAAGACCAGGTCCCTTTCCCTTTTGAGAACAACCAGGTTGCTGGACCGGAAATGGAACAGGAGCCTGCCTATGTGACTGAAGAAGAGGAAGTAGAAGATACGGATGAACCTGATTTTTCAATCAGTGAAGAAACAAATGAGGAAGACGAGGCATACAAAGGTCCCGTACTTTCACCATACAATCACCGTCTGGATTTGGAAAACTATAAATTCCCTAGTTTGGATTTGCTAAATGAATACGAAGATGATGGTCCCAATATTGACATGGAAGAGCAAAATGCCAACAAAGACCGCATCATCAAAGTTTTACGCAGTTTCGGAATCGAAATCAGCTCTATCAAGGCAAGTGTAGGTCCTACCATCACATTATACGAAATCACTCCGGCAGAAGGAGTTCGTATCTCGAAAATCAGAAATTTGGAGGATGATATCGCATTAAGTTTGTCGGCACTAGGGATCCGTATCATCGCCCCGATACCGGGTAAAGGTACTATCGGTATTGAAGTTCCGAATGCCAACCCACGTATCGTACCGATGAAGTCTATCCTGAATAGTAAAAAGTTCCAGGAAACCACCTACGAACTGCCTGTGGCATTAGGTAAGACTATTACCAACGAAGTCTTTATGGTGGACTTGGCAAAGGCTCCCCACATGTTGGTAGCCGGTGCTACCGGACAAGGTAAGTCCGTGGGATTGAATGCCATCGTGACCTCTTTATTATATAAGAAGCATCCGGCAGAACTTAAGTTTGTAATTGTAGACCCCAAGAAGGTGGAGTTCGCTATCTATGCTCCGATTGAGAAGCATTTTCTGGCTAAACTGCCGGATGGAGAAGACGCAATTATCACCGATGTTACCAAAGTGGTACAAACCTTGAACTCATTATGTATAGAGATGGACAGCCGATATGATTTGCTGCGTAAAGCCGGTTGCCGTAATATTAAGGAATATAACGCGAAATTCATCAACCGACAGTTGAATCCGGAAAAAGGCCATCGCTTCATGCCTTATATAGTGATTATCATTGATGAGTTCGGTGACCTGATTATGACTGCGGGTAAGGAAGTGGAATTACCTATTTGCCGTATCGCCCAGTTGGCACGTGCAGTAGGCATACATGCCATTATCGCGACCCAGCGTCCGACAACGAACATTATTACCGGTACTATCAAAGCTAACTTCCCGGCACGTGTTGCCTTCCGTGTAGCTGCCATGATGGACTCACGTACTATTCTGGACCGTTCGGGAGCACAACAACTGATTGGTAAGGGAGATATGCTTTACTTGCAAGGTAATGATCCGGTACGTGTGCAATGTGCATTCGTGGATACTCCTGAAGTGGAGAAAATAGCCAATTACATCAGTAAACAACAAGGATACACCACCGCATTCATGTTGCCCGAATACGTAGGCGAAGAGAGTGAAAGCAGTGTAGGGGAAGTGGACATGAACCGATTGGACCCTATGTTTGAAGACGCAGCCAGACTGGTAGTGATTCATCAGCAAGGCTCTACTTCGCTAATCCAGCGCAAGTTCTCTATCGGTTACAACCGTGCGGGACGTATCATGGACCAACTGGAAAAAGCAGGAATTGTTGGCCCCACTCAAGGAAGCAAGGCGCGTGACGTACTCTGCATGGATGAAACAGACCTAGAAATGAAATTGAACAATCTACAACAATAAGTTGTTTAATAATGTTATGATAAAAATGAAAAGAACATATTTACTGGTATTAATCCTTTTCCTTTCGGTCAGCCTGTCCGCACAAAAGGACAAACAGGCACGGGAGATATTGGACAAAACCGCCAATGCCCTGCAACAGGCCGGAGGCATCCGTGCCACCTTTGGGGGGACAGGCAATGGAACCTTATTGCTAAAAGGCAACCAGTTCTATCTGAACAGTGGCGGAATACAAAGCTGGTTTGACGGAAAAACGCAATGGAGTTATCTGGAAAGCAGCGAAGAAGTGAATGTGAGCAATCCTACCCCAGAAGAATTGCAAACCATTAACCCATACGCACTGTTATCCATTTACAAAAACGGATATAATTATAAGTATGCGGGGACAAAAAGCTGTAACGGCAAACAAGGGTTCGAAGTGATACTGACCCCGGAGAATAAACAAGATATCACATCCATCACCTTGTTCGTTTCCCAAACATATCAGCCTTTATATATAAAGGTAGAACAAAATAATAAATCGGCAAACGAGATTATCGTCACTTCTTACCAAACCAACCAGCCGCTGGACAATGCGACATTCAAGTTTGATAAAAAGAAATTCCCAAACGCTGAAGTGATAGACTTACGATAGCAAACAGAGTTCAAGATAGAGAGATAATATAATATTCATCAAATTAAATTAAGTAAAGAAATAAGTATTATGAGTACAGAAAAAGTTAAATGCCTTATCATCGGCTCAGGTCCTGCCGGCTATACCGCAGCCATTTATACAGGACGCGCTAACATCGCTCCGGTCTTATATGAAGGCTTACAGCCCGGAGGCCAGTTGACCATCACTACCGAGGTGGAGAATTTCCCCGGATATCCCGAAGGTATCAGCGGTACCCAGCTAATGGAGGATTTGCGCAAACAAGCAGAACGTTTTGGCGCGGATATCCGCAATGGTATTGCAACTTCCGCCGACCTGAGCAAACGTCCTTACCGCATCACCATTGATGACGAAAAAGTGATTGAGGCAGAAACTGTAATTATATCCACAGGTGCCACCGCCAAATATCTAGGTCTGGAAGACGAACAAAAATATGCCGGAATGGGTGTAAGTGCCTGCGCCACCTGCGACGGTTTCTTCTATCGCAAGAAAACTGTAGCTGTAGTAGGTGGCGGTGACACTGCTTGTGAGGAGGCTGTCTATCTGGCAGGACTGGCCAAACAGGTTTACCTGATTGTACGTAAACCGTTCTTACGCGCATCCAAGATTATGCAAGCACGTGTTATGAACCATCCTAACATCAAGGTACTGTTCGAACACAACGCTGTCGGCTTATACGGAGAGAATGGCGTAGAAGGCGTTCATTTGGTAAAGCGTCAGGGTGAATGCAACGAAGAACGTTATGACTTGCCCATCGACGGATTCTTTCTGGCTATCGGCCATAAGCCCAATTCAGACATTTTCAAGGATTATTTAGACACAGACGAAGTAGGCTACATTATTACAGAAGCAGGTACTCCGCGTACGAAAGTCCCCGGTGTGTTCGCTGCCGGCGATGTGGCCGACCCGCATTATCGACAGGCTATCACTGCTGCTGGAAGTGGCTGCAAAGCTGCCATAGAAGCAGAAAGATACCTATCTGCCAATGACTTATTATAATAAAATAAACTAACCCCACAACAAACACTATGACACATTTTCTAAGGAAGATGGCAGCTGCCTGGATCATTCTAGGCAGCGTGTCGGTGGGCTTTGCACAACAGCAAACGCCTCCCATCCCTACGGACCCTAACGTCCGCATCGGTAAATTGGACAACGGATTAACTTATTACATCCGTCACAACGAACTCCCCGAAAATAGAGCCGATTTCTACATCGCTCAAAAAGTAGGTTCCATTTTGGAAGAAGACAACCAGCGAGGCTTGGCACACTTCTTAGAACACATGTGCTTTAACGGAACTAAAAATTTCCCGGACAAAACCCTCATCCAATATCTGGAAAGCATAGGGGTGAAATTCGGTGAAAACCTGAATGCTTACACTAGCATAGATGAAACAGTATACAATATTTCCAATGTTCCCGTGATACGTGACGGCGTTGTAGATTCTTGTTTGCTAATTTTGCATGACTGGGCCGATGACCTGACACTGGACCCTAAGGAAATAGACAGCGAACGCGGTGTGATTCATGAAGAATGGCGTACTAGCACAAACGCTATGATGCGTATGTACGAAAAAGCCCTCCCTACCCTTTATCCGGGAAGTAAATATGCCTATAGGCTTCCTATCGGCATAATGGAAGTAGTAGACAATTTCCCTTATCAGGCATTACGCGATTATTATGAAAAATGGTATCGTCCGGACCAACAGGGTATTGTCGTAGTAGGCGATATAGATGTAGACAAGATTGAGGCAAAGATAAAGAAGATATTCTCTCCTATTAAAATGCCAGAAAGCCCAGCAGAACGAGAATACTTCCAAGTTCCCGACAATAAGGAAACTATTGTAGCAATAGAAACGGATAAAGAACAGGCAAACCCAGTAGCTTATTTATGCTACAAACATGAAGCAATTCCTAATGAACAAAAGGGAAACATGGATTATCTGGTAGTGAACTACATGAAATCCATGATAGAAAATATGTTGAACGCCCGTCTGAACGAACTGACCCAAACAGCCAATCCTCCTTTCATCTTCGCTCAAGTCAGCGACCAAGAATTTCTGATTTCCAAAACAAAAGATGCCTTTACAGGAATAGTAGCAAGCAAGGAAGACGGAATTGACAGTGCAATAACCGCCATTGTACGTGAAATTGAACGGGCCCACAAATTTGGTTTCACCGCGTCCGAATATGCCCGCGCCAAAGCGGACTATCTGCGTATGCTGGAATCTGCATACAACGAACGCAATAAAGTGAAAAACGGTGCATACGTGGATGAATATGTACGCCACTTCATTGACAACGAACCAATTCCAGGTATTGAAAATGAATACGCCATTATGAATCAGATCGTCCCCAACCTGTCTGTGGAAATGGTAAACAGTCTGATTCCAGCCTTGGTTACCGACAGCAATCTGGTAGTAAACGTATTCTTCCCTGAAAAGGAAGGATTGAAAGTTCCATCCAAGAAAGAAGTTTTGGCTGCTA
>NZ_JBCOCI010000059.1:0-30261 GCF_040929485.1 Phocaeicola sp. RTP21198st1_B8_RTP21198_201120
ATCTGCAAATTCAGTAATGAGAGGAAGTGTAAACGCAATAAGGACGTTCAAGGGCTTAGTTGCGGATTTGAGGTTTAAATAGTATTTGTCATCAACAAACAAAAGGCAGAAACCTTTCCTTGCAAGCTCCTACCTTTTTTTATTTCTCCTTAACCCGATTATTTAGTTCCTTCAAATTCCACTTTCAACGTGTTAAGTGCCGGTACATTGGTGATATTGATATCAATATCCAGTTCTTTGGCATCCACCTCACCTGTAATAGAAATAGGCAATTCAATGTTCCCCAAAGCTGCCACAGTCAAAGTAGCCTGTCCATTCAGGTCAAAATCATCCCCTTCTCTATCCAAAGCAACTTTGCACTCTGCACTAATGTCACCAATTGTCAATCCACTGAATTTAAAATCTTTCAATTCCACTTTCACTGTATTGGCATCTACCTTAGTTACAAAGATAGAAGTGCCAGGAATTGATTGATTCAACACTTCCAATTGGCCAGTGAAAGTACCCACCACCTGATCAATAGTCAATCCTGTTACCTCATCGTCATCATCGCTACAAGATGCGAACAATGCCACTGAGCAGATCATTGCAAACAGGTAATAAAACAAATTCTTTTTCATTGTTTAGTTAATTTAATTTATACTCGAAAAATCGTGCAAATATAATAAAAAGTTAAGCGTATAACTATTTTTATCGAAAATTAGGACACATTTTACGTAATTTAGAACATTATTCCGGCAACATCACTACCCCCAGCTTCTTCTTTCCATCCATCTTCACTATCAATGGTTTATCAAACCGTACATGACGAATGAACCTGGTTTCTTCAATAGCCGGCCGGGTATCCAGTACCTCTTGGTTATAGATACCATCCTTCATATAGGCATTGATTGTGAAATAACCGACTCCGAAGGAAGTCAGATTCTGAAAGAAGTGAGTTCCCTGACTAGGATCCACACGATAATTAGTCAGCCCCGCCTCCACAATGACACGTGCGGCCGAAATATGGGGCCATTTCACAGGAATGCCCAGCCACGAATCGCTGCTTCCCCAGCGTCCCGGACCTACCAATATATAATGTTTCCCTTCATCCAAGAATTTACGGTTCATCTTTTCTATTTCATAAGCAATGGTCGGATTATTGGAAGCAGTATAACCATCTGTTTTCACATAAATCACATCCTGAATGTCCTCCATAATGCCATGCCCCAGTGAATTATTACTCTTTAAAAGAACATCCTTATCCTTAATAAGGTTCAAATCCTCCTCAAGATTGGCTTTCACATCGACCATCGGACGAATCTGCAATAAATAGAAAGTACCATTCTTCTTTTGCTGGTTCAATGTCACAGCAAACTCTATCTCAACAGGACGCCTCATCTCACTTTGCCCGTATTCCTGTACCAATTGCAAAATACGAGGCAAAGGAAATACATCATGTTGCAACACATTGGCAAATGTTATCACCTTCCGGCCTCCCGGATAAATTCCGTCACGGATAATCATATCATACGGATCATACGTGGAAGCAATGAAAGTTAAGGCTCCATCATTATCAGCTTCTTTCACCGGAAGCTTCAACAAATTAAAACCGTCATCCAAAGAAAAGTTATGCCCCGTATTCTTCAAATCAAGCGCATAAAACTGAGTCTGCGTCTCACGAAGAGCAATTTCCATCTCACTAGTCTGCAACACTTGGTTAGGATGATAAGGACACACCCTCAGAGTCAGCCCTCCGTCTACAATATATTTACCCAGCCCCAAAGCAAGACTCACAGTTCCCTCTTCGGCTTTTTCATCTCCTATGGGGTAGTAGTTGAGCGAACGTGCCACCCCCGAAATAGAAGGATAAAAACGGTCACCATACTGTGTACCGACCACCTGTTGCAAAATAACAGCCATCTTCTCCTGGTCTATCACATTGCTGGTTGCCTGCATATACGCCTTGCTGTCTCTGAAGAAAACAGAAGCATACACCCCTTTTATGGCATCGCTCAACATACGGAGCATCTCATATTTATCATCTAAATAAGGAATCATATAAGTAGAATATATTCCAGCAAAAGGCTGATAATGAGAATCTTCAAGCAAGCTAGAGGAACGGATGGCTATAGGCGATTTCACCACATCAAAGAAAGCAAAGAAATCTTCCACCAGACGGTCGGGCAACTTGGCACGAAGAAAAGCCTTCAATATCGTGTCATCATCCGCATCACTCAATGCTACTTGATATAGGCTGTTGGTATCCATGAATTCATCAAAGATATCTGTACAAAGCACCACCGTTTTAGGAATGACTACCGTCGCATTTTCAAACTCATCAAATTCCACGTGACGCTTTACCATATTGTCTATAAAAGCCAAACCACGTCCTTTCCCCCCCAATGACCCCTCACCGATACGGGCAAAATTAGAATAACGGTCAAAACGATCACGTTGGAACACAGCCACCACACCTTGATTCTTCATCTTACGGTACTTCACAATAGCCTCAAAGATTATACGGCGATGAGCATCAATATCCTGCAAAGAATCCCAAGTTATCTGCTTTAAAAACTCGGCAGGTGGAAACATGGCACGAGAATACAGCCAGCGGGATACGTGATTACGACTGATATGGTAAAGAAGAGATTCTTTAGGAATAGCAAAAATAACATTCTGTAATTCCTTCAAATTATGAACACGGGCCACTTCTTCCAATGTATCGGGATTACGGAAAATGAAATCCCCGAAACCAAAATCATCAGACACAATTTCACGCAAGTCTATATTCATCTTCTTGGAATTCTTATCCACAAAGCTAGCACCATACCGGGAAGCATACACCTTGTTGTCTACCTCGGCCGACTGTAAAATAAGAGGAACAAACGGATCCCTGGAACGTATCTCCGCCAGCAATTTAATACCTGCCATTGGATCCACCACACCACCACGTGGGTAACGTGCATCCGTAATCACACCTAATACATTATTTTGATATTTATTATATAAATCCATCGCCTCCTCGTAAGTACGTGCCAATACAATTTTGGGACGTCCCCGCATACGCAATGTACGCTGGTGAGCATTCAAAGCCTCTGTGGCAAATTCCTGACTTTGCTTCAACACAAATTTATATAAGTTAGGCAACACGGAAGAATAGAACCGGATGGAATCTTCCACCAATAAAATCATCTGCACTCCCACCTCTTTAATATCATGTTCCAAATTCATCTTATCTTCTATCAGCTTGATGATAGATACTAACAGGTCCGTATTCCCCAACCAGCAGAACACATATTCAAAAATGCTCAGATCCTCATGCTCCATACGTGCCGTAATACCATGCGAGAACGGGGTCAGTACCACCAGCGGAATATGAGGGTATTGTTCTTTTATGCTGCGTGCAATCTCAAATGTATCACTGTTATCAGATCCGGGCATACAAATCACCAAATCAAATGTAGTATTCTCCAATTGCTTCCAGGCAGCCTCCTCAGTAGAAACTTGTGTAAAACGCGGCGGATAGCGAAGACTGAGGTTCATATATTCATTAAATATCTTCTCATCTATACGCCCGTCATCCTCCAACATAAAAGCATCATACGGATTTGCTACCAAAAGAACATTAAAAATCCGTTTGGTCATGAGGTTTACAAACGAGGTATCCTTGAAATACAACTGATTTAATTTTAACTTGCTGAGCATGGTTATTCGATTTACATGGATAATGTAATAGCAAAATACGTCAATAATATTGTTTTATGCAACTTATTCGCAATAAAAAAGAACTTTTGGGTAGAGTGGTCTTACCACAACGATTAACTTTTTATCACCACCAAACTAAAATTTAGCCCAAAATATTTTGCCAATTCACCAAAAAACATACCTTTGCATCAGAAATGATTTTCATTTTGTCAAAACCTTAAATGCATAATAATTATGGATATTAATCAAATCATGACCTCCCTGGAGGCAAAACACCCTGGTGAATCAGAGTACTTGCAGGCTGTAAAAGAAGTCCTGCTTTCTATTGAGGATATATACAATCAACATCCGGAATTTGAGAAAGCGTCCTTGATTGAGAGATTGGTGGAACCCGACCGTATCTTTACATTTAAGGTGCCTTGGGTAGATGATAAAGGAAAAGTACAGGTAAACTTAGGTTACCGCGTTCAATTCAATAATGCGATCGGCCCGTACAAAGGCGGTATCCGTTTCCATGCTTCTGTAAACCTCTCCATTCTGAAATTCTTAGGATTTGAGCAAACATTCAAAAATGCACTGACCACATTGCCTATGGGCGGTGGTAAAGGTGGCTCCGATTTCTCACCACGTGGTAAGAGCGATGCTGAGATCATGCGTTTCTGCCAAGCATTCATGCTTGAATTGTGGCGCCACGTAGGTCCTGATATGGATGTTCCTGCCGGTGACATCGGTGTAGGTGGCCGTGAAGTAGGATATATGTTCGGTATGTATAAAAAGTTAACCCGTGAATTTACAGGTACCTTCACTGGTAAAGGCTTGGAATTTGGCGGTTCGTTAATTCGGCCTGAAGCAACCGGTTTTGGTGGTCTTTACTTCGTAAACCAAATGCTGAAAGCAAAAGGAATTGATATTAAAGGTAAAACGGTAGCTGTTTCCGGTTTCGGTAATGTAGCTTGGGGTGCCGTGACTAAAGCAACTGAATTAGGCGCAAAAGTAGTCACGATCTCCGGACCCGACGGCTATATTTATGATCCGGACGGTGTAAGTGGCGATAAAATTGATTATATGTTGGAATTACGTGCGTCAGGCAATGATATCGTAGCTCCATACGCAGAGAAATATCCAAACTCAACATTCGTTGCCGGACGTCGTCCGTGGGAAGTTAAAGTAGATATTGCACTTCCGTGTGCAACTCAAAACGAATTAAATGGCGAAGATGCTTGTAATTTAATAAAAAATTCCGTTCTTTGCATTGGAGAAATTTCTAATATGGGTTGTACTCCGGAAGCAATTGATGCGTTTATTGAAAACAAACTAATGTATGCACCAGGTAAAGCCGTAAATGCCGGAGGTGTAGCTACCTCAGGTTTGGAAATGAGTCAAAATGCGATGCATATGAGTTGGAGTGCACAAGAAGTAGATGATAAGTTACATCAAATTATGTATGGTATTCATGAACAATGTGTGAAATATGGTACTGAACCTGATGGATATATCAACTATGTAAAAGGAGCAAATATTGCAGGCTTTATGAAAGTAGCTCATGCCATGATGGCCCAAGGAATTGTTTAAAAGCATTCTATTAGCATAAAAATATCTCGTTTAGTTGTATTTGTATTTTGTATTGTAGCTTGCGCTGCCCGCCTGTGAAGGTATGGCAGCGTTTTTTTATGGTATATCCAATCTTTTTTATACATTTGTAGCTTCAAGTAAACGTATGTAAAATTTAAGTTATGGAAATATTACAACTAGATGGCCTTGAACCTCAATTATTTAATTTAATTGGACCATTGGCTATGAATCCTAAAGTCCTGAGGGCAAATAACAATTATCCCTTTAAAACGACCGAACGTTTTCAATGGTACATTGCTGTCGAAGATAGTGACGTAACCGGTTTTGTCCCTGTAGAGCAGAAAAGTGGCGGTTATGTTATTAACAACTACTATGTCCATAACGATGATCAGGAAGTGTTAGCTGGATTGTTGGAAGCAGTAAAGCCTAAAAACAATTTGTATGCAATTGTTCAAACCAAACACGAAGCAATTTTTTCCAACTGTGGTTTTCAAACCGAACACCGCTGGACTAATTATATTAAAATGATTTACAACACGAACAAAAATGAATAATAAAAGAACTAAAGGGGAAAATGTTTATCAACTCGTTCAAAAGAGGCTCAAATTCTTATTCAACGAATTTGATAATATCTATGTTTCTTTTTCTGGAGGAAAAGATAGTGGTGTCTTGCTCAATTTATGTATCCAATATATCAGAGAGCATAATCTGGACAGGAAAATCGGAGTATACCACATGGACTATGAAGCACAGTATCAAATGACCACAGAGTATGTGGAACAAACGTTCAGAGAAAATCAGGATATATTGGAAATCTACCATGTCTGTGTCCCTTTCAAAGTAGTGACTTGTGCTTCTATGTTCCAAACTTATTGGCGCCCTTGGGACGAAAGCATGCACGCCCACTGGGTAAGGCCTATGCCTAAAAACTGTTATAAGAAAGAAGATTTCCCATTCTACAATGAGGAAATGTGGGACTACACCTTCCAAACTTCATTCGCCTCGTGGTACCATAAAAAGCATGATGCAGTACGCACTTGCTGCCTGGTTGGCATCCGAACTCAAGAGAGCCTAGACCGATGGAGAACTATTCACGGTAACAATCGTCTGAACAGCTATCACAACCTGATGTGGACCCGCAGACTAGGATACGATTTATACAATGCCTACCCTATCTATGACTGGACTACCGAAGATATATGGACAGCATACGCCCGTTTCAAATGGCCATTCAACCAAATGTACGAGCTTTATTATAAAGCCGGAGTACCTTTGGACAGACAACGTGTAGCCAGTCCGTTCCTCAGCACAGCACAGGAAACCTTGAAATTGTACAAAGCCATCGATCCCAATACTTGGGGGAGAATGTTAGGCCGAGTAAACGGAGTAAACTTTACCGGAATCTATGGTGGAACCCGTGCCATGGGATGGCAAAACATCAAATTACCAGAAGGCTACACATGGAAAGAGTATATGTACTTCCTGTTAGATACGTTACCCGAAGAAACCAAACAGTCTTATTTGGAAAAACTAAGAGTAAGCCGGGAATTCTGGAAATACAAGGGAGGATGCCTAGATTTATCAACTATACGCAAGCTAACTGATTTGGGCATAAAATTCTACGTACAAAAGAAAACAAACTACAAGACAGACAAACTTCCTGTTCAAATGGATTATCTAGACGATATAGACATCGCAGAGTTCAAAGAAATCCCCACTTATAAACGTATGTGTATTTGCATTCTGAAAAATGACCATGTATGTAAATATATGGGATTTGCCCTAACTAAAAAAGAAAAGTTAAGAAGAGACAGAGTGATGCAGAAATATAAAAACATTATCAGATGAAAGAAGAATTCGAAAGTCCTGTGTATCACGTGCACAGAGTACCGGTGGAAAAGGTACGTGCCAACAGTTATAATCCAAACCACGTAGCTGCTCCTGAAATGAAGTTGCTGGAATTAAGCATTTGGGAAGATGGCTATACTATGCCTTGTGTATGTTATTATATTCCCGATGAAGATATATATGAACTGGTAGACGGGTATCATCGTTATTGTGTGCTTAAAACTTCAAAACGTGTGTTCGAACGAGAAAAAGGTTTACTTCCCGTGGTCGTTATAGAAAAAGACCTTTCAAACAGAATGGCAAGCACTATCCGCCACAACCGCGCCCGCGGCACTCACAGCATTGAATTGATGGTAGATATCGTGGCAGAACTGACCAAAGCCGGAATGAGTGACGAATGGATAAAAAAGAATATTGGTATGGATGCCGACGAACTTTTACGACTCAAACAGATATCCGGCTTAATGGAACTCTTTGCTGACAGGGAATTCACAATACCTGAACCATAAAGCAATTTTCATTAATACATTATTCAGTTGAAATATAACTCATTAATAATAGGATTGTCGGTCCTAGCTTTGCAAAGCTGCACCGACAATCTTGTTTATACAGGGGCCGATATCGAGGTAGTACTCACAGGCAATACATACAAAGCAGCTTTCACAGAAAGCTCCCCTGTTTCCACTTTTAACTCCGGCAATCAAATCCTGCTGAATGCTTCCGGCAGTCTTCAAATAGACAACAGAATTCTGACTTATATGGACAACCAATGGAAAGCAGAAAATGAATTTAGCTGGAGTGACATAACAGGAAAAACAAATATTACGGCGCTATATCCTGTCTATCCTGATTTGGACTATATCCAAGAAAATCTTTATAAAAACAATTCGTTGGAAGACATACTGTATGTCAAGGATGAATTTCCAGCCGGAAATTCCATCCATTTACAGTTCAAACATTTATTTTCTCTTCTGACACTGTATTTGGACAGAGATTTACAGACCAATCTTCAGAAAATAGAAATAACATGTCCTGCTGTTTCCTCTATTATCCCAAAATCCGCTGAAATAGTTCCAGCGGATAATGAAACATATACGACTACTATTGCCCAAGTTTCTCCTTCCGGAAATTATTCGTTTATAGTCCCTCCTGTCAAAAACATGGTCATCGCCATAAATATGGTGACGAATGGAAAGAAATATACAACACAACTAGAAACAAAGTCTTTTACTGGTAACAAAGAATATACTTATCACTTAAAGACATCTGAAAAAACTCCGGGAATTATTACTGCCGAAGATTGGATTGCGTTCAGCCAACTTATTAATAGCAATACATTTACCCAATACAAAGGAAAAACATTGGACGATTTCGGAGAAACGATGAATGGAATAACCATTTATTATTTATTGAATGACATTGATTTTAAAGATGTGGATTGTACTGAGTTAAAGCAAATAGGATATGCCCAAACAAACTATTACTTTTCCCAAATCTTTGACGGACAAAATCACACCCTTTACAATATACCTATCAATTCCAGCAATGGCACCACAGGTGTATTCGGAGCTGTCAATATCACCGGCATAGTTAAAAATCTTCATATCGAATCCAGCAAAGTATCTATCACATCAAAAAGCAAGAGCACAGCAGAAGGTACAAGTATTTTAGTCGGACGCAATAAAGGCAAAATACTAAATTGTTTCGTTAAAGAGTGCCAAATTACAGCCAATCCAACCAAAACGAACCAATCAGCCAATACAGGAGGCATAGCAGGAACTTCAACAGGGGAAATCACCAATTGCTATGTTACCAACACCCAAATCGTTTATGACGCAGATTCAAAAATAAAAGCAGAACCAGCCGGCGGAATAGCAGGTTCCATCCAAACTCAAGGTTTGATAACAAACTGCTACTCTGCCAACAACATAATAAAGAACAGAGAAAGTTACAATGGTGGAATATGCGGAAAGGCTTTGGATGGAGCGCACATTGAAAATTGTTATGTCTATAACATAGATCTAATTACGACCAAAGGATTATTTGCAGGTATAGCTGCCAACTCTTTCTTCATCCACAACTACTATGATAATGCAAAAATAACCTTTATCGGAAAAAATAACAGTGGGAATCAGTTGTCTAAAAATGCCCAATACACAGGTACTTTTATGAATAAGGAAAACATTCCTATCTACCAGCTTCTCAACCAATGGATAAATGAAACCGCTCCTACCCTTTATCCCGGTTACCTCTTTACCCGATGGACTGATGGAGGAGAAAATCTTCCTGCCGTTTTCATTTCAGAAACACAAAAAAGTAAGTGAACTTCGCGAGACAAGTAAGTCCACTTGCTTTGCCATTTAAGCCCACTTACTTTGCTCACGAAGTTCACTTACTTTTTCAAAGATTCTATACAAATTAAAAGCCGCTTTCTCATTTCACAGAAAAAACGGCTTTCATATAAAATTATAGTTTGTTCTTATTAAAGAGCACCTACTTCATGCAAAGCAGCATTAGTCTTGCGAACAGCAGCAGCACTTGCAGCAAATTTAGCTTTTTCTTCTTCGTTCAAAGGCAATTCAACGATCTTTTCAATACCGTTCTTACCCAAGATTACAGGCACACCACAGCAAATATCTGATTCCCCATATTCACCTTCCAAATAAACTGAACAAGGAACCATCTTACCTTGGTTGTGGATAATAGATTCAACAACAAATGCACCAGCTGCACCCGGAGCATACCATGCAGAAGTACCCAGCAACTTAGTCAAAGTAGCACCGCCTACCATAGTAGCAGAAGCAACTTCCTGCAATTTTTCTTCAGACAAGAAGTTAGAAACAGGCATACCTTTGTAAGTAGCAAAACGAGTCAAAGGAATCATAGTAGTATCACCGTGACCACCGATAACCATACCTTCCACTTCATTAGCGTTGCAACCCAAAGCTTGAGACAAGAAATATTTGAAACGTGAACTATCCAAAGCACCACCCATACCGATGATTCTATTCTTAGGCAAGCCCAAAGCTTTCAATGACAAATAAGTCATGGTATCCATCGGGTTAGAGATAACTACGATGATAGCATTAGGAGAATACTTTAAGATATTCTGAGCAACTGACTTAACGATGCCTGCATTAACACCAATCAGTTCTTCACGGGTCATACCCGGCTTACGGGGAATACCTGAAGTGATAACCACAACGTCAGAGTTAGCTGTTTTTTCATAATCGTTAGTGCAACCTACAATGTTTGTGTCGAAGCCCAACAACTGAGCAGTCTGCATCATATCCATTGCCTTACCTTCTGATACGCCTTCTTTAACGTCCAGCATTACTACTTCGTCTGCTACTTCGTTAAAAGCAAGAACATTTGCACATGTAGCACCTACGTTACCTGCGCCTACTACGGTTACTTTTGACATAATCTCTATATTTTGTTTAAAGTTGATAATAAAATCGCCTTCTTAAAAGCACCGCAAAGTTACAATGATATTCCGAATTAAAGAAAAATTTCCATAATATTTTTCGAGCAGTCTACATAAATTATTGTACTTTTGTCCAAAATTCAATGTAACACTATGGATAAGAGCAAAAAACTGATTATTGTCATTATTCTGCTGGTTGTGATTATCGGCGGAGTTTCTTTTTATGCTTTTCATCAAGCAAAAGAAAATAAAGAAATGAGCGAACTCTTCGCTGTGGAAAAACTGGAAATGGAAAACGAATATACAACTTTCGCCACCCAATATGATGAACTTCAGATACAGATAAACAATGATTCCTTGCGCGAAAAGCTGGAGAGTGAGAAGCTGAAAACACAGCGGCTGCTAGAAGAATTACGACAAGTAAAGACCAGTAACGCAGCTGAAATCATGCGTTTGAAGAAAGAACTGAAAACAGTGCGTGCCGTACTACGCACCTATGTTATCCAAATAGATTCACTGAACAAACTCAACCAAGCACTAGCTGAAGAAAATCAAGAAGTGAAACAAAAATATACGCAGGCAACCCGCCAAATCAATAATTTATCTCAAGAGAAAAAAAATCTGAATGAAAAGGTCACCTTGGCAGCTCAATTGGATGCCACAGCAATTAGTGTAGAGCCTAGAAACAAACGCGGTAAAACAGCCAAGAAGGTAAAAGATGTAAAAAAGATAGCTATCTCGTTCACCATTGTCAAGAATATTACTGCCAAAACAGGTGAACGTACTTTATATATACGTATTGCCAAACCGGACAATGACATACTAACCAAAAACCCTTCAAACACATTCCCATACGAAAACCGTAGTTTGGTTTATTCCATCAAGAAATACATAGAATACACCGGAGAAGAACAAAATGTAACCGTATATTGGGATGTAGAAGAATATTTGCCTGCCGGAACTTATCATGTTTATATCTTCGCTGATGGAACCATGATAGGACAACAAGCTTTCAGCATGAAATAACAAGGAACATTCTCCCCCAAATATATTTAATTAAAAAAATCAGCCGGTTGAAAACGAACCGGCTGTTTTTTCTCCACATAAACAAAAGCAGTGAACATACAGATTGCAGAATTATAAAAATATTTTAAAATAACATCTAGAATATGGCTTTCTTAAAGATTTGTCTTATTTTTGTTGCATAAACAACTTAAAAACAACAAAACAAGAACACTATAATGAAAAAGATTGCAGCTTTTATCCTATTTATCGGTGTTTTAGATAGTATTTCAGCCCAAAGCACACTCACCTTAGATAGTTGTCGTGCTTTAGCATTATCCAACAATAAAGAGTTGCGCATTTCAGCTGAAAAGATTACAGCTGCACATTATGAAAAGAAAGCGGCTTTTACCAATTATCTTCCTAAGATTGCAGCTATAGGAACGTATATGCGCACTCAGAAAGAAATCTCTTTATTAAGTGACGAACAAAAGGGAGTTATCAGTCAGATAGGGACTACCGCCCAAGGCTCTATACAGGAAACTTTCCAACAACTGGCAGCTTCCAATCCCGAACTCGCACAAATACTGCAACCACTTGCTCCCCTCATCCCAGGTATTGGAAATGCACTGAACAAGGTCGGACAAGGTTTGGTAGATGCGCTGCGCACCGACACACGCAATATGTATGCAGGAGCTGTAACCCTTACCCAACCCATCTTCATGGGAGGAAAAATTGTTGCCTACAATAAAATCACCCAATACGCAGAACAGCTGGCCGAATCACAGCACGCCACCGGTATGCAGGATATCATTTTGAATACAGACCAAGCTTACTGGCAAGTCATCTCACTGATAAACAAGAAAAAACTAGCCCAAAGCTATCTGCAACTGGTCAGCCAACTGGACAGTGATGTAGATAAAATGATAACCGAAGGTGTCGCCACCAAAGCCGACGGACTAAGTGTAAAAGTAAAAGTGAATGAAGCCGAAATGAAGCTCACACAAGTAGACAACGGATTAAGCCTATCTAAAATGGTACTATGCCAATTATGCGGTCTGCCTTTAAATGATGAAATACGTTTAGCAGATGAAGACGTAGAAAGCTTAACTCTCCCTGAATATCATGTAGGTGATAATGTAGCCACCGCTTTGGCAAATCGCGAAGAATTACGAAGTTTGGATCTAGCTAATAAAATTTATGACCAAAAAGTCAATATCACCCGCGCGGGATTTCTTCCTACAGTGGCTCTGACCGCCAACTACATGGTAACCAATCCCTCATTGGTAAACGGCTTTGAACGCAAATTCCGTGGCATGTGGGCTGTTGGCGCTATGGTACAAATTCCAATATGGAACTGGGGCGAAGGAATGTATAAGGTAAAAGCTGCCAAAGCGGAAGCAAACATTGCCCGCTATCAACTGGCAGATGCAAAAGAAAAGGTAGAATTGCAGGTAAGCCAAGCCAGCTATAAAGTAAATGAAGCAGCCAAACGCCTGAGCATGGCCGAAAAAAATCTGGAAAAAGCAGACGAGAATCTGCGCTATGCCAAACTGGGATTCATGGAAGGAGTCATTCCCACCAGTAATGTATTGGAAGCGCAAACCGCTTGGTTATCTGCCCAATCAGACAAAATAGACGCTCAGATTGATGTAAAACTGACTGAAGTCTATTTGCGCAAGTCAATGGGAGTGCTTAAATAAAAATTAAAGATTAAAAACGAAAAGATATGGCAGAAAGATCACAACACAGCAATATTTTGCTGGCATTTATTTCACTGACAGCAGTCATCGTTATTGTATCGCTGATAGGTTTCTTCACATTGGGAAAAGGCCCGGAAATCATTCAGGGACAAGCAGAAGCTGACGAATATCGGGTTTCCAGCAAAGTACCGGGACGCATTCTGGAATTTCGTGTGAAAGAAGGAGACAAAGTAAAAGCCGGTGACACACTGGCTATCCTTGAAGCCCCCGATGTAAAAGCCAAACTTTCTCAAGCACAAGCTGCCGAACAAGCAGCACAAGCCTTGAATGAAAAAGCACAACGAGGTACCCGCCAAGAGCAACTGCAAGCTGCCTACGAAATATGGCAGAAAGCTAAAGCCGGAGTAGAAATTGCTGAAAAGTCATACAACCGTGTCAACCGACTCTTTGAAGAAGGCGTAATGTCCGCGCAAAAACGTGATGAAGCCAAAGCACAATTTGATGCCATGAGTGCTACAGAAAAAGCTGCACGCTCCCAATACGAAATGGCAAAGAACGGTGCACAACGTGAAGACAAAGCCGCAGCCGCAGCCCAAGTAGAACGTGCCAAAGGTGCTGTAGCCGAAGTTTCTTCCTACATAGACGAAACGATACTGACCGCGTCAGCTGATGGAGAAGTAACCGAAATCTTTCCCAAAGCAGGCGAACTGGTAGGTACCGGTGCCCCCATTATGAACGTGGCCCGCTTGAATGACATGTGGGTAACATTCAATGTACGCGAAGATTTCCTAAAAGACTTTACCGTAGGAAATGAGATTAACGCATTTATTCCTGCCTTTGACAAAGAAATAAAATTCAAGATTACTTATATGAAAGATCTGGGTACATATGCCGCCTGGAAAGCAACCAAGACTACGGGGCAATTCGACCTGAAGACCTTCGAGGTAAAAGCTGTTCCTGTAGAGAGAACAGACGGATTGCGTCCGGGAATGAGTGCCATCATCGAGAAATAACAAACAATGAACAATACTGTCCATAACCGTATATTCCGCATAGCCCGGCGTGAAGTGTTCCGCATCGCCACAAGACCGCTATATCTGTTCTGCATGATCATAGCTCCCTTGTTCTGTTACCTCTTCTTTACTACATTAATGTGGAACGGACTCCCTACGGATATGCCGGCAGGTGTGGTCGATTTGGACAACACAGCTACCACACGCAGCATCATCCGTAATCTGGACGCTTTTCAGCAGACTAAAATCATAGCGCATTACCCCAGTTTCGCAGATGCCCGCAAAGCCATGCAGCAAGGGAAAATCTATGCTTTCTACTATATTCCAAAAGGAACTACCGACAAGGCATTAGCAAGCCGCCAACCCAAGGTTTCTTTTTATACCAACTATTCCTATCTGGTAGCTGGTTCATTACTCTATAAAGACCAGCGCACCATGTCCGAGCTGGCGGGTGGAGCCATCGGCCGTGCCACCTTATATGCCAAAGGAGCTACAGAAGACCAAGCCATGGCGTTCCTGCAGCCCATAGTCATCGACTCCCATGTATTAAACAACCCATGGCTCAACTATTCAGTATATTTGAGTAACACTATCATACCAGGTATTCTGATGCTGCTTATCTTTATGACCACCGTCTATACCATTGGAAGTGAAATGAAAACCAACACCCAAAAAGAATGGATGGGCATGGCAGGCAATTCCATCACCGTAGCTCTGACCGGCAAATTGCTGCCTCAGACTTTAGTTTTCTTTGTCATGGGCACCTTCTATAATGTTTATCTATACGGTTTCCTGCACTATCCCTGTAATAGCGGTATACTGCCCATGCTGTTTGCCGGTCTGTTATTAGTACTGGCTTCACAGGCTTTCGGAGTATTTCTGTTCGGATTGTTTACAACAGTCCGCTTGGCACTGAGCACTGCCTCCCTATGGGGAGTGATTTCTTTCTCCATATCGGGTATGAGTTTTCCAGTTATGGCAATGAATCCTGTGTTACAGGCACTGGCCAATCTATTCCCGTTACGCCACTACTTCCTGATTTATGTAGATTTGGCGCTTAACGGATATCCGCTGATTTACGCATGGCATTCAATAGTCGCGTTGATGTTATTCATGCTGTTGCCTTTCTTTATACTGAAAAGACTGCGCACAGTACTATTACATTATGTATATATTCCCTAAAACGGCAAGCAGTTATGAGAGCATATAAACTCAAAGATATCATCTCACAAGGAACTAAAGACCTTTTCTACATCTGGTGGCAAGAGCTGAAAGCAGTTGTGAAGGATCAGGGTGTACTTATCTTCTTCATTCTGGTACCACTAGGCTATCCGCTTCTCTATACCTTTATATATACCAATGAAACAGTGCGTGAAGTTCCTGCTGCTGTAGTAGATAATAACCGTTCCAGCCTCAGCCGTGAATACCTGCGTCTGGTAGATGCAGGTGCCGACTTGGAAATAGTATCTCATTGCAGTGATATGGAAGAAGCAAAAACTTTATTGAAAAACGGCAAAGTGTATGGCATCATCTATATTCCTGAAAGCTTCAGCCGCGACATTACTAAAGGAGTTCAAACCCATGTTACCATCTACTGTGACATGAGCGGTATGCTATACTACAAAGCCATGCTGACAGCCAACACCAATGCCTCGCTGATGATGAACAAACAGATAAAGATAGAACGCTCCGACAACACAACCATCCGACAAGATGAAGTGAGCACGTCTCCCATAGCGTATGAGGATATTTCCATTTTCAATCCGCAGAACGGTTTTGCCAGCTTCCTGATACCCGCCGTACTGATATTGATTATCCAACAAACTTTACTGCTAGGAGTAGGTCTATCTGCCGGAACTGCTCGTGAGAACAACCGTTTTCGAGACCTTATCCCCATGAGCCGCCATTATCATGGCACGCTGCGCATTGTTTTAGGCAAATCACTGACTTACCTTATGATATATGCTGTCATGGCTACCTATATGCTCTGCCTTGTTCCCAAAATGTTCAGCCTGGTACAAATAGCTCAAGCTGGAACCCTAGCGGCATTCATGTTTCCTTACATACTGGCATGCATTTTTTTCGCGATGACTTGTTCTATCTTTATTCACCATCGGGAAGCCTGTATGATGATCTACGTATTTACCTCAGTGCCGTTACTATTTATCTCAGGTATCTCGTGGCCAGGTACTGCCATTCCTAAATTCTGGGAGGTGATTTCATGGCTGTTCCCTTCCACTTTCGGCATCAACGGTTTTGTACGCATTAACAATATGGGTGCCACACTGACCGATGTACTGACAGAGTACCGGATATTGTGGATACAAACAGGCGTTTATTTCCTTACCACCTGCATCGTATACCGTCGTCAGATCACCTTAAGCCGCAGACATGTATACGAAAGATTAAAAGAGATTAAGAAAAGACGCAAAACAAATATCGTCTGAATTTGTTTATAAATTAAAAACCAAATGAATTATTTAGGATGAAAAAACTTTTTATTCTGGCATGCGTATGCCTACTGATTACTTCATGTAACAGTAACCCCAAAAACACTAACGATTCTGCAACCTCCACCGAAACAACGGATATGCACAATGCAGAAAATTCATTGGATTATGACGGTACTTACACCGGAACCTTTCCAGCTGCCGACTGTCCGGGTATCAACATGACCCTGACTATTAAAAAAGACAAGACTTTTGAGTTGATATCAGAATACATTGACCGGCAGGATGCTACTTTCAAAGAATATGGAACTTACTCCGTTGAAGGTAATATTATGACTTTAATTAATGGAGAGGATAAGCAATATTATAAAGTCGGTGAGAATACCCTGACCGCTCTCAATCAAGACAAACAGGCAATAACAGGAGAGTTAGCAGACCATTATATCCTACACAAAAAATAAACTTTACTTCATCTGTCATTTTCATGCCAAAGTGAAGAGTCCGCTTCAATCTATCACAGCTGGATTCTTCACTTTGTTCTTTTATTTGTCCACAATCTATATTCACACTAATTAACTTCCGTTCCTTTTGTTTATTACGAAAATTTCGTAGATTTGCGAAAACATCGTAATCAATTCATTTTCTTATGGAAAAGCTAACGATACAAGAAGAAGAAGTGATGCTTCATATTTGGAGCATGGGAGAATGTTTCGTGAAAGACATAGTTGCTAAATTTCCCGAACCTAAACCACCTTACACTACGGTAGCGTCTATAGTGACCAACCTGAAAAGAAAAGGTTATGTTACAGCCAAGCGCTTCGGTAACACCTATCAATACACCCCTGTAGTGAAACAAAGTGAATACAAACGCACATTTGTAAGTGGTGTGGTCCGAAACTATTTTGCCGACTCGTATAAGGAAATGGTATCTTTCTTCGCTAAAGAGCAAAAAATCTCCGCAACCGACTTGAAAGACATTATTGACCTGATAGAAAAAGAAGAAGATAAATAACCTTGCTAAATTCATAAATATTATGATAACTACAGCTCCCGAACTCATTTACATGCTGAAAGTAAATATAGGCATCGCCTTATTCTATGCTTTCTATAAGCTGTTCTGCTGTCGCGACACTTTCTTCCAATGGCGTCGTATCGCACTGCTGAGTTTTCTTGCACTCTCTTTTCTTTATCCGCTAATGGATATGCAAGCATGGGTGAAAGAACAACCTGCCATCAATGAACTGGCAGATTACTACACACTGATGATGCTAACAGAAACAAATACTTCCACTGCCACAGTAGTCACAACTCCTGTTGCTATTCCCACACCCGGCCTGCTTGATATAATAAAGTTCATCTATTGGATTGGAATCCTTTTATTATCCGCACGATTTATGATCCAACTAAGTAGTATTTTCCACCTTGTCTTAAAAAGCAAGAGTATAAATGTAGACCAAATATCCATACGCAGTCTATCAGAACCTGCCAATCCATTCTCTTTCTGGCAATGGATTTTCGTCTATCTGCCCGAACTGAAAGAAGATGAAAAACAAGAAATCCTGACGCACGAACAGACCCACGTCCGCCAATGGCATTCCATAGATGTCATTATCAGTGAAATAGTAAATATCATTTGCTGGATGAATCCTTTTGCATGGCTAATGAAAACAGAGATCAGACTCAATCTAGAATACCTTGCCGATCATAAAGTAATGGAATCCGGCACAAATAAGAAAGCATATCAATATCACCTTTTGGGATTAGCCAACCAGAACAGACAAACCGGTTTATATAATAATTTCAACTTATCACACTTAAAAAACAGAATTAAAATGATGAACAAAAAAAGAACCCGCACCACAGGGCATATCAAATATGCCTTGTTTGCACCGCTGACTGCTGCTCTACTCTTGGTCAGCAACATTGAAACCGTGGCACGGACAGCCGAAAGGTTAATCTATTCCACGGAAGAAAGCACCCCACGCCCCGAAAGGGAAGAAGTGGCATCTTTTGTCAACACAGTACAAGGTCTAGTGACTTTCACTATTACCGTAACCAATAGTGAAGGTAAGCCTCAACCTAATGTTACTCTGCAAATCAAACCGAGTGATGAAGTGAAAACTTTCAAAACCAATGCAGAAGGAAAAGCTACCATAGAAGTGGATATGACGACTCCCAAGTATGTTTCCCTAGACGTTTCCTCTCCTAAAAGTTCCAAACATCAATCACTTCTACTTTCAGCAAACAAACCAAATGTTACTGCCATCTTTGATACTGATGATGATATTGCCGCTTACATCAAAGCCGGCAAACAAATACGGGTCAAGTTACAAATATCTAATAATGATAACCAACAACTGGCAGGAGCAGAACTTATTTCTTCTTCAACAAATGCCAAAGCCACGACAAACGCTCATGGAGAAGCTCAGTTAACAGTAGGAGTAGGCGAAACCATTGCCATTAACCATAAAGGTTATCAGGAAGGAAAATTCACGGTAAAAGAACTCTGTCCCATCAAAGATATGGAAAATCCGGAACTAGTAAGATTACTTCTTGTCGGAGAAGATCCCGTATACCAGATAGCAGACAATATGCCTGAATTCCCCGGAGGTATGGCAGCTTGCTTACAACATTTGGCACGAAACATAAAATATCCCACAACAGCTCAAAAGGAGGGAACGCAAGGTAAAGTAATCGTACAGATGGTTATTGAAAAAGATGGTTCGGTAGATCATGTAAGCATTGTACGCAGCATTAGCCCCGAACTAGATGCTGAAGCAGCACGAGTTGTAAAATCCATGCCGAAATGGAAGCCGGCAACTGTAAAAGACAAAACAGTACGTTGCAGATATACTGTTCCTGTAACTTTCAAACTGCAATAAAGAGTATAAAAACAGAAAAGAGGCTGTTTCGAACAGCCTCTTTTCATCCCAAAAACATATTTCAAATTATTTCTTCATTTCCACAATGTGCGTCGGCGCTTGCTCCGCATTACGCTTCTCAGTCTGCTTCACAACATTTTCAGCCAACTCTATGAATGCACGTCCGGTAATGCTGTTCTCATTCAAAGCAGCGGGAGTACCCTTATCACCATTCTCACAAATACTCTGTACAATAGGGATTTGTCCCAACAAAGGCACATTCATTTCTTCCGCCAATTGCTTGGCTCCTTCTTTTCCAAAGATAAAATATTTATTTTCAGGAAGTTCGGCAGGAGTAAACCATGACATATTCTCCACCAGTCCCAAAATAGGTACATTTACTTTGTCATTGGTGTACATATTGATTCCTTTGCGTGCATCAGCCAAAGCTACCTGTTGGGGGGTGCTGACAATAACAGCTCCTGTAATAGCCAAAGTCTGCACCAAAGTAAGATGAATATCACTAGTACCCGGAGGAGTATCAAGAATAAAATAATCCAACTCGCCCCAGTCCGCATCTCCGATTAATTGCTTCAATGCATTACTAGCCATACCACCACGCCATAAAGTTGCTTGATCAGGATCAACAAAGAAACCAATGGAAAGCAATTTGATACCATACTTTTCAATCGGAATAATCAAATCACGACCATCAATCTGTTCGGCATAGGGACGAGCATCTTCCACTTGAAACATTTTAGGTACAGAAGGACCGAAAATATCAGCATCCAACAACCCCACTTTATAGCCCAATTTAGCCAGAGCCACTGCCAGATTAGCCGCCACAGTAGACTTTCCTACCCCACCCTTTCCGGATGAAACAGCAATCACATTTTTAACAAACGGGAGTAGCTTGCCCGGTTCGGGACGCGCCGCTTGGCGGCTCTCTGTCGCAATAGTTACCTGTACATCAGGTGAAACATAAGTATGAATAGCTGTTTCGGCAGCCTTTATCATAGATTTCATAAACGGATCGGTCGGTTTCTCAAAAATCAACGAAAAGCTTACCGACATGCCGTCAATGCGAAGATTATCGGCAACCATCTCCGCTTCCACCAAATTCTTTCCCGTTCCAGGATAACGCACTGTTGCCAAAGCGTCCAAAATCAATTTCGGATATAAAGTCATCATTCTGTTATTATTTACTTGTTTTCAACCCGCTTCGTTTACTGCGGTTGTAACTGCGATACTCATCCAATTCTATTTCCACATCGGGTTCATGCAACTCCTTCTCATGCGGCAGACGGAACTTCATATATTTTATATTCAAACCACGATCCAACCATTGTTGTTCATAATAGGTACGGATGCCTAGTATGTCATCCACCAAACCGGAATGATACAAATCTTCGGTCATAAACTCTACCGGCAATTTGTTTTCCTCTACCATATAGCGGGTGTAAGTAAACATAAAATTACTGTCGGTCTTCAAGTGAATTAGCCCATCCGGCTTCAAAAACTTGCGATAACGTTCCATAAAGTATGTGGAAGTAAGACGTTTAGTCACTTTCTTCATCTGTGGATCAGAGAAAGTCAGCCATATCTCACTCACCTCGCTCGGAGCAAAAAAACGATCGATGATTTCGATATTGGTACGCAAAAAAGCCACATTCTTCATGCCATTTTTCAGCGCTTCCGTCGCACCGGTCCACATACGGGCCCCTTTTATATCTACACCGATAAAGTTTTTATCGGAATACATACCTCCCAGCCCTACGGTATATTCACCTCGTCCACATCCCAGTTCCAGAACTATCGGATTATCGTTCTTAAAAAAGTCACGGTTCCAATTCCCCTTCATATCGAACGTAACGTTATCGGCCACCGAATAAGGGTATTCAAACACGTGCGGATACTCCCGCATATCAGCAAATTTCTCCAGTTTTCCTTTTCCCATGAAAATTAGTCTATCATTATTTGTTTCCACAGGCAAAGGTAGGAATATCCTGTGAAAGAGAAAAAAAATAGACCTGCAATTCACTTGCAGGTCTATTTTTCTTCTCTTTCTATTTTCTATATTATTCAGAAATTGCCTCAACGGACTCTCCCAATTCTTTCTTCAAATCTTCATAGAAGGCAGCATGTGATGCTTCTACATAGGGAGCCAAGAACAAGAAACCGATACCCAAAGTAAAACAGCACAAAATAGCCCAACCAATGAAGCTCAAATCCAACAAGAACATCTTCATCTTATGACCGGACATCATCGCCATACTTTTCTCTATGGCAGCATTGTACTGCAACTCCGGATAATCTTTCAGAATAAAGAGCGTCATGGCATATGAATAGGACTTCATGATGCCCGGAATGACAAGCAGCAACGTCCACAGGAATGTATAGACTGTAGTCAGTAGCATTGTACCCAATATCCGTCCGTAGTCTTTAAACCCGTCGAAAAGACGGGCAAAATCCAGCTTTATTCCACGAATCACATCCAAAAAAAGGACAGTATAGCCGAATCCCAAGGGTAGGAGCAACAAAGCAATGAGACTAAAGGAGGACGAAGCCACCGACTCCATAATACGATAGGGCAGCGTAGGGGTATTCATCACCAGTCCATAAACCAAGGTAATAACCGCACCCAATCCCCAATTACCGGTCAACGCATCGATTGCCCGATTCTTCAATTCTGAATTTGTTTTCATAAGAATCTATTTTTCTATTAGTCTAAAACTGTCACCCAATTATGTGTATCAGGTTCATCACCATACTGGATAGCACGCAGTTTGTTATACAGTTTTGTACAAACAGGACCCGGCTTTCCATCTTTAGAGATAATGTACGATTTCTTGTTTTCCAAATCATCAATACGCTGGATAGGACTGATAACAGCCGCCGTACCGCAAGCCCCTGCTTCCTCGAAGGTTTCCAGTTCTTCTTCAGGAACCGGACGACATTCCACCTTTATACCCAAATCCTCGGCCAGCTGCATCAAACTCTTATTCGTTATAGAAGGCAGAATAGAAGATGATTTTGGTGTAATGTAAGTATTATTTTTAATGCCGAAGAAATTAGCCGCACCACACTCGTCAATGTACTTCTTTTCTTTGGCGTCTAGATAGAATTCGCACGAATATCCCAAATCATGGGCTTTCTTATTGGCACGCAGGCTGGCAGCATAGTTACCGCCCACCTTAAAGCGTCCGGTTCCATAAGGCGCGGCACGATCGAACTCACGGATAATAACATAAGGATTAGTAGAAAAACCACCTTTGAAATAAGGACCTACCGGAGTTACGAATACCACAAATAGATATTCATTGGCAGGGTGAACCCCCACCTGAGCACCTGTACCAATCAGTAAAGGACGAATATAAAGAGCCGCACCACTTTCGTATGGAGGAATGAAACGCTCGTTGGCTTTCACCACCTTCTTTATAGCGGCCACAAACTTTTCTGTAGGAAGTTCCGGCATCAGGATACCGTCACAAGTACTTTGCAAACGCTCCGCGTTGGCTTCAGGACGGAAAATACGAATTTTACCGTCTTTTCCACGATAAGCTTTCAACCCTTCAAACGCTTCTTGTCCATAGTGTAGACAAGTGGCAGCCATGTGAATATTCAACGTTTCCTCCGAACAAAGTTCCAACTCTCCCCATGCACCATCACGATAGTAGCAACGTACATTATAGTCTGTCTTCATATAGCCGAAGGACAGATTTGCCCAATCAATCTCTTTCATAGTGTATCTTAATTATGTTATTATTTACGAATGAGAGCAAAATTACGTTTTATATTTGCAAATTCCAATCAAAATAGCTTTTTTATTTATAGCTTTTATAATTTGCCTATATGTCTCAATGTGCTAATGTGCAAATATGCCATGCGGAATATAACGCAGCCAATTGCCACATTAGCATATTGTCACATTGATACATTATTATCTAACATTTTCTTTATCTCCTCATCGGCTTTATAAAGTTTATCCCGGCAAAACTTAATTAACTCTTGTGCCTCTTTCAGATTTACACTTAAACTGTCTATATCCAACTCATTACTATCTATGCGTGATACGATTTCTTCCAGACGTTTCATTGCCTGCTCATAGGTTTGTTTCTTTGCTGCCATACTTCGTTTTATTTTTTAGTTACTATACTCTTTATTTCTCCTTTGGCAAAACGAGTGGTAAGTTCATCCCCCGGCTGCAATGCAGAAGCATCGATCACCGCTTTGCCATTTTTCAGCGTGATACTATATCCCCTTTTCAACAAATTTTCGGGAGATGCCGCCTTCAATTCCTGCTCCAAAAGTTGGAGCCGATGCTTTTCCTTTACCAGACGACGCTGTGAAACGATGCCCAACTGAGTCTCCACCATTTTCAAACAATGGGTCTCTTTTGTCAGACGGGATTGCAGGCCTACTTCCAAATGCTTCATGATTCGTTCCTGGCGATAATGTTCCTCTTTCAGCCTCATCCGCGTCTGCATGGGAATACGTTCTACCATCCGGTTCAGCCGGGTATTTTCCCGTTCCATACGGGTAGAGATAGTATGAAGTACAGCCGATGCATAATCTTCAAGAACCTTGGCAGTGTCGTGCAAATGATTTATAAGATACTCGGCAGCAGCAGTAGGTGTCTTGACACGAGTATGAGAAACAAAGTCCAACACCGTATCGTCACGCTCATGCCCTATACCGGTTATAATAGGTATAGGAAACTGGGCACAATTAGCAGCCAACTCATATGTATCGAACCCCGAAAGGTCGGACGTGGCGCCTCCGCCACGGATAATAACCACGACATCCCAATCATCACGACAGGCATGGATAGCATCCAATGCAGTAATGACAGATTGTTCTACCCGTTCCCCCTGCATAATAGCAGGAAACAAATGCGGATAAAAAACAAAACCGTAGGAATTCTGTTCCAGTTGATTACAAAAATCACCATAACCGGCAGCCGTAGCCGAGGAAATAACGGCTATGCGTTGCGCCAGCAAAGGAATCTCTAGTTCCTTATTCAAAGTCAGCACACCTTCTTCTTCCAATTGCTTCAAGATTTCGCGACGGCGACGCGCCATATCCCCCAATGTATAAGTAGGATCTATATCCTGCACAGTAAGCGAGTAACCATACAATTCATGAAACTCCACAGCCACTTTCACCATCACTTTAATACCTGCAACAAAAGCCTGCCCGGTTTCCTCTTCAAAATAAGGCTTCAGCAGACGGTAGACATTGCTCCAAATAGTCCCCCTTGCCTTAGCTATCAGATTATTCCCCCGTGGCTCTTTCTGTACAAATTCCAAATAGCAATGACCGGAATAATTGGAACGTACATCACTCAGCTCTGCCTGAACCCAATAAGTATCGGGCAGACAAGCATGAATGCTGCGCTTAACCAACGCATTCAGTTCATATAAAGAAAGAGGATGTTCTTCCATTATTTTTTCTTCTCCAATTCTATTTGACAAGCTTTCCAGATATCAGGCACACCATAACCGTAAATATTATCCGGATACTCTTTACGGTCTCCTGCATTCCGCACCGCCTCCACCACCTGCTTGGCAGTGAGCCAGGGACAAGCCTGCCAGAAACAGGCTACCAACCCGCACAATGTAGGCGATGCGAAAGAAGTACCATTGGCATGAGAAACCGTTCCATCATTACCCGCTACGGCCGAAGCAACTCCCACCGCCATCACATCCGGTTTTACACGGCCATCTGTAGTATTTCCTACAGAAGAGAAATCAGCATTAACCAGATTCCGGTCCGCCGCCCCCACTGTAATAACATTTTCCGCATCTCCCGGAGGTGTAATTTTTTTCCATGTGCCACGACCCGAATTTCCGGCACTGCATACCAACACCAATCCTTTATCGGCAGCCAAAGAAGCGGAATGAGACATCAATGAATAATGCCCGTCCAAATCACGGTACCGGTAATTCATGGTTGTATCATCAAACTCATAATATCCCAATGAAGTATTAACCACATCCACTCCCACACTATCGGCAAATTCCAAAGCTTCCGCCCAATAATCCTCTTCCACTGGCTGTTCCGTATCATCATCCTCACTACGGAGAAGCCAATACGAAGCTTCAGGAGCTGTGCCGACCAATACATTCGGCTTATTGGCAGCCATACAAGATAACACTTTCATGCCATGATAGTTCTCGGCATAAATATCCGAGTGAGAATTTACAAAATCGCGTGTTCCCAACAAGTCCATTCCCTTGAAAACACTGATCTCATCAGCATTATAAAAACCGGCATCAATGACCGCTATTTGCATCCCCTTCCCACGAAAACCTGCAGCGTGAAGACTGTCCCCATGATGAACAGCAATCTGCCGCCACGCATCCCCATAATAGTTATTACTCTTTGTCACCTTATTGGTCACCTCTTTTTTACGGTCGGCATTGCGGGCAGGGATACTGTCGGGAGCTGTCCACACTTTCCGGACAGCTGCCACAAAAGGCAATGCCGCCACTTTATCAATAACCGATGTGTCGGATACCTGCACCACCACTGTATTGTTCCACTTACTTTTGGATACAGGACATACTCCTTTTCCGACCAGCATATCTATATAGCTCTGACATACAGGAAGATCTGTAGAATCAACGGGCAATCTCTGCCTCATGCGACGCTCCAAAGCACGTTCGGACAAATAAGCCGAAGGATTGTCCAATGCATAGGTTGTTTCTGCCTTATCGCGAAAGTTTACACGATACTTATACGTTTTTACTTGTGCCGGCATTTGTAAGGTGCATGCCAATAGCAAGCAGCCCACTATTCCTTTTTGACTATTCATTAATTCTATTCCGTTTATTTTTTAGATGCAAAGATAAACAAACTTTTCCCTCACACTCATTTTTTGTGTACCTTTGCAGCCAAATTCAGTTTAAACAGGTAAAAAGACAGAAAATAAAGTATGGCAAAAACAGGAACCCCCACAGAATTGGGAACACAACCAATCGGAAAATTACTTTTACAATATGCAATTCCCGCCATTATCGCTATGACGGCATCTTCCCTATACAATATGGTAGACAGCATCTTCATCGGTCACGGTGTAGGTCCTTTGGCTATTTCAGGACTGGCTATTACCTTCCCACTGATGAATCTGGCGGCTGCATTCGGTTCACTGGTCGGTGTGGGTGCCTCCACATTAGTTTCCGTAAAATTAGGACAGAAAGATTATGCCACCGCCCAAAATATTTTGGGCAATGTAGTTACGCTGAACTTTATTATAGGTATAGGATTCAGTATATTAACCTTGCTTTTCCTCGATCCTATTCTCTACTTCTTCGGAGCAAGCCCGGATACCATCTCCTATGCACGAGACTACATGGTCATTATCCTGCTGGGCAATGTTATAACCCATATGTATTTGGGACTGAATGCCTTACTACGCGCTTCGGGGCATCCACAAAAAGCAATGATAGCCACCATCACCACAGTAATTATCAATACCATCCTTGACCCTATTTTTATCTATCTATTCCATTGGGGTATTCAGGGAGCCGCCATTGCCACCATTCTGGCTCAAATCATCGCACTGGTGTGGCAATTCAAAACCTTCACAAACAAGAACGAATTGCTCCATCTCCACCGAGGCATTTACAAACTGCGCGGTACAATTGTAAAAAACACCATCGCTATCGGTATGTCTCCGTTCCTGATGAATCTGGCAGCATGCTTCATTGTAATTTTCATTAACAAAGGTTTGAAAGAATATGATGGCGATCTGGCCATTGGCGCATTTGGTATTGTAAACCGGATTGTTTTCCTATTCGTCATGATCGTGATGGGGCTGAATCAAGGTATGCAACCCATAGCCGGTTATAATTTTGGCGCCCAACAATATCATCGTGTAAACCAAGTATTAAAACTTACCATTTATGGTGCCACCACCGTTACAACAACCGGTTTTCTAGTAGGTGAACTGATGCCCGAATTGGCCGTATCCGCTTTTACCACTCATGAGGGACTGATACAGCTATCAGCTACCGGTTTACGCATTGTGGTCATATTTTTTCCCATTATCGGGTTTCAGATGGTAACGTCCAATTTTTTTCAAAGTATCGGCATGGCTGGTAAAGCCATCTTCCTATCATTAACCCGGCAGTTATTATTCTTGCTCCCCTGCATCATCCTGCTCCCTCTTTTCTGGGGATCGGCAGGAATTTGGTGGAGTATGCCAATATCAGACTTGGCGGCAAGTATTGTCGCAGGAGTCATGCTTTACCGCCAGTTCAAGATTTTTAATACCCACGGTAACAAATTAAAAGTTGAAAATTAAGAATTAAAAATTAGTTTCCTTATATTTGTCCACATAATCAATAGACAACGACTATGAACGAGCATTATGTTATCAACCTAGGACGCCAACTAGGCAGCGGAGGAAAAGAGATAGGCGAAAAACTGGCTCAAGAGTTTGGTATCGCCTTTTACGATAAAGAATTAATCAAGCTAGCTTCAGAAGAGAGCGGCCTGTGCAAGGAATTCTTTGAAAAAGCAGATGAAAAAGCTTCTCAAAGCATCATCGGCGGTCTATTCGGAACACGTTTTCCTTTTATCAGCGACGGAGCCATTCCCTATGGCAGTTGTCTGAGCAATGACGCTTTGTTCAAAATACAAAGCGATGTAATACGTGAACTGGCAGAAAAACAATCGTGTCTGTTTGTCGGCCGATGTGCCGACTACATTTTGCGTGACCATCCCCGTTGCGTCAATATATTCGTTTCTGCCTCCAAAGAAGCACGCATAGAAAGATTGATGCATATCCATCATATTTCTACAGAAGCCGCTGAGGAATTGATGGAAAAAGCAGATAAAAAACGGTCAGCTTACTATAATTATTATAGTTACAAAACGTGGGGAGCTGCCGAAACTTATCACTTATGTATTGATTCGTCCGTATTGGGGATTGACGGAACAGTACAATTCATCAAACAGTTTGTAAAATTAAAGTTAGGATTTTAACTACTTTTAAAATGGTATACCGGCAATTCAAAGGGTTACCTCAACTGTAATGAAGGGATATGTCTGATTTTTTTAATTCTATATTTCAAATAATTCAGACACATTCCTTTATATTATCCCATGGCAGGATAAATCAAAAAATATCAACCTTCAAACTTTTCCTATAAAATCAACAAATTCATTCACTTACGCAACATATCCTATAAGATTCCTATCACCAATAATATAGAAATGATTACTATGAGCAGCTTCAAACATGCAGGGCTAATAATTAGCATAATTACCAGTCTGATATCCTGTACACACAATAAGAACTACACCACAACCTTCCAACCCGAATTGGCAAAAGCAGAAGCAATAATGTACAGATATCCCGACAGCGCACTGCATATATTACAGGGCATACAACCTGACAATCCTTCTGACAATGAACAATATGCCACATGGGCATTATTGATGACACAAGCTCAATATAAAAACCAAATTGAACAATCCGATTCTTTAATAAATATCGCTTATTCTTATTTCATTAATCAAGATAATGCACAAAGAAAGGCATTGGCACTATATTATAAAGGTATCTTGTGCCATGAAAGTCATCATGCCGAAGATGCATTGTCATTTTATCTAGAAGCAACAACTGAAATAGAGAAAACAAATGATTATCAATTAGGCTTTCTTATCAATTCAGAGATAGGGCTAATGTATCTATATCGAAAACTAAATGATTATGCTATGGAATATTTTGAAAAAGCACATCATAATGCCGAATTATCCAACAACCAAACATACATAGCTTTCTCTTTCATCTATATCGCTAGAGCATTTTCACAGAAAAAACAATATAATAAAGCGATAGAATATTATGAAAAAGCCATAAAAATAGGACAAGTGAATAACTATCCTACCATATTGGCAAGCGCCATGAACGAAACCAGTTTTTTATTTCTTAAAACAGGAGAAAATAAAAAGGCTCTTCAGTATGCAAAAGATTGTATTAAAATAAAAAAAACTGATCAAAGGATATTTTCACTAGGAGATACTTATCGCTATTTAAAAATGTACGATTCTGCGTATTTTTACTTAAACCAAGCCTCCCTGTCACCTAATATCCATACAGCCCGTAGCGCCTATCAAGCACTATTTTATATTAGTCAAGAAGAAAAAGATTACAAAAAGGCAGTAGAGTACAGTAATAAACTATGGTTCTATCAAGATTCAATAGGTAAAACTGATCGCAATAAAGCATTAATAGAGATGCAAGAAAAATATGATCAGCAAAAAATAATTAATGAAAATAATCTGTCACAAATAAAGAAAGACCGGATCATACGCAATGTGCTCATCGCCTTAATCATTTTGTCTTTCATCATAGCAATAACAAACTATCTATACCAACGAAAAATAGTCTCTCAAAAACAAGAGATATTGGAGAAAGAAGAAAAAATTCGTTATTTCACTATGAAAATACATGAAAATGAGACATTGATAAACCGCAACAAAATGCGGATAGAAGAACTTACGATCCAAATGGAAGGAAGCCAAGAGATAAAAGAACAATGGAAAGAACAAAATAAAATACGACAAGAAATACAACAACAGAATGAAATGCTGAAACTGGAGAACAATAAACCCTCAAATCCGCAACTAAGCCCTTGAACGTCCTTATTGCGTTTACACGTCCTCTCATTACTGAATTTGCAGATA
>NZ_JBCOCI010000060.1:0-29891 GCF_040929485.1 Phocaeicola sp. RTP21198st1_B8_RTP21198_201120
CATATCTGCTTCATATTCAGCTTTGATGGAGGAGATTCTTCGTTGCTCTTCTTTTTCTTCCTTTCCGATAATTTCCGCCTGTGTCTTTTTTTCGGTGGCAAGCGTTTGCTGCTGCTGGTTCCATGCCTGTTTCAGATTATCCAGTTTTTCTGTTTTCTCCTTGTTCAGGTTTTTTAGTTTGTTGTTTATTCCTTCCAGTTCGGCAGCCCGTTTGCGCTTTTCGTTTTCCAATTGGTTTATTTTGGTGTTCCGTTCCTCATTGGCTTTCTTCTTCCATTCTTCCAAGTCGAGCATATCCTGCTGGTATTGGCGTTCCAATTGTTCCAGTTCATACTCTATTTGACTGATGAGATTTTTTTGCTCCTTTATCTGCGGTTGGTATTTGCGTTTCAACTGCTCCTGCACTTCTTCTTTTTCAGTTTGCAGGCGTTGCATGGCGGCAGTGATTTCTTCCAGACGCTTTTCACCGTTTTCTTTCTCGGCTATGTAGTCGTCTATAGACTTGATGGGACGATGGATGCTGTCTAAATTTATGGAAATGCCATAGAATGAGTTCCCCCCTTCAATGGTACTTTGCGGGAAAAGTCCCCGTTGCCATAAAATACTTTCATCACACAGTTTGCCGATGTTCTCTTCCCATCCTTTTTTGTTTTCTTTCAGCCAGCCTTGCAAGGTGTCTTTGCTGTTGTCCAGAAAAGCTTGTAATTCGTCTATGCGAGGACGCAGTTGCAGCATTTCCTGTTGCAGTTTCTGCAAGGTCAAGTCTTTTTCTTTCAACTGTTCTTGCTGTTCCTCTTCCCAAGTCATGGTCAGTTCCTTGATGGTGAGCTGCGCTTGGGCGATACGATTTTTCCGTTCCGTGTGAAAGTTGGCATAATTCTGGATGCGCGCTTTCAATTCCTGCTGCTCTTCCTCAAAGAAAATTTCCTTTCTGCATAGTTTTATCTGATAATCCATGGCATTCAGTTCACTCAGTTTCTCGGCTTTCAGCGGATGGAGCTGCTGTGACAGGGTTTCAAATTCCTGATAAAGGGAATCGGTGAAGCGCTGGTATTCCTTGCGAGCCTCTTCCAGACGCTCGTTGTACATATTGTTTAATGTGTCCAGTTGCTTGATTTTCGCTTCATGAATCTTGTTCCATTGCTCGTCCAGGGTCTGAATCAGTGATTTATACTTGGTGGAGATTTCCATATATTGTGAGGTGAGGATGCGTTGTTCTTCCAGCAATCCCACCTGCCGGTTCTTCCATTCTTCTTTCTTGGAAGAACGTTCTATAATCTCTTCTATGTTCTTTTTCTGATAGTCCTTTTCTTTGCCTAATGCCTTTTGCAATTCGTTGTTCAGCACTGCCAGGGCTTCCTGTAACTTGTCGCTGCGCTTGCGCGATTCATCTTGAAGCTCCTGTTTCCGGCACATCAGTTTTCCCTTGCCGGCATCTGCGCGGTCTTGTTTCTCTTTCCATTGGGGAAGGATACTTTCGGCTTTGCGAAAAGCGGTGACCAGTTCGCGGCAGTTCTGCACCAGTCCGCCTTGCAGTTGGGAGGTTTGTTGGGATAATAGCGTGATTTCCCTAGCTTGTTTCCGGGTTTCCCGTTTCTGAAATTCTTCGATGTCCTTCAGACGAGTCTCAAAGTTTTTCAGATGCTCCTTGTAACTGTTCAGGTCGATGGCTGTTTCGTCTTCGTTCAGAGAAGAAATGATTGTTTTTTTGATAAATTCAGCATCCAGTTTCGAATTCAACAACACGTTTTGTATGGTACGCGGAATATTCTGGTATTGCTTGCTCTCCATCAGCGAGTACCGGCTGAACTCAGGACTTGTACTGTTTCCATACAGAATGTTCCGATACTCGTCGTAGGTATAGATGATGCGTGAATATTCTATTCCATGTTGGTCCAGCACAGCACGCACGCGGTCACTCTCGCTATAGGCCATCCGGTTCTCATCTATAAAGAATTCTTTACGGTAAGGAGAGTGGATGAAGCGGTAGCACACACGGTTCATCGACTTGAAACTCAGAATACAGAATGCATCGTTCTCTGTTGCCACTTCGTAAACAATGTACGAGTTGGAGTAGGGGAAATAGTAATCCGTGTAATTTTGCTTTTCCACCGAAATGCCCAGTCGTTGCGTGTCGGCATTATAAAAGAAAAGGATAGCACGCAGAATGGTACTTTTCCCTACTCCCTGCGTGCCGATGAAGTGAACGTTTCCGTCCAGATAAATATCGTCCGAATAAGGGATATTCGCACTATTGATAAAGATTATTCTACTCAGGTTTCTCATCTTCGGTTTCGTCGTAAATGTTGATACTTTCAATCAGTCTTTCCAGATAATGCCAGGCACTCATCACCTTATACGTATTCGTTTTCTCGTTTTCTTGTTCCAGAAATGAGTCTTTGGTGAGCTGGCGTATCATGTTTTCCAGTACTTCCTTGCGGATGTCCTTGTCCGAGAAGTGTTTCCGCATACCGTCCAGTTTGTTCTGGAGCAGCATGTTAATGTTGGTTTCCACCAATATCTGTTCGGGCTGGAAGCGGAATCCGGGACCGAAAGTTTCATCGTAAGTTTTGAAAAAGTCGAGCACATCTATCCAGTAATAGGCACGCATGATTTTTTGTTCCAGTGTGGCTTTAGGTTCTATACGCGAGAAGAAGAAATATTCGTTTCCACGTTCCAGCGTATAGTTTATCTGTGAAAAATACTGATAGAGGGGCTCGTAATTCTCATCTATTTCATTATACATATCGCGTACTTCTTCACTGGTGCTGTTGGAACTGATGAACAGTCCTTTCTGCAGGTATTCAAAGATGGACGCGGTATTATCGGGTATTTGTATATTTAAATCCATAATTCTCAGAGTGGATATATTTTAGCGTATTCATATTGATTGTGGAGTCCGAACTCGTTCCGGATTTCCAGTTGGTTTTCGTAAAGTGAGACAATCTGACAGAAGAACGTGGTGCGTTCCTTTTCGTCCACTTCGCGATGGAAGTGATACTGCAACAGAAAAGAGAAAAGGTCGTTGACCGGTTCTCCTTTCCAACGGGCTTCTGCTCCCGACTGCACAAAGGCGGTCACTACTTCGTCCAGATTAATCACTTCTTCATACATGGCCTGTGCTCTCAAGTCTTCTTCACTGAAAGCCCCGGCTTCATTTTTCCGCACAATTTCACGGTACTTCTGATTGCTGATAACTTTCAGAATGATGGGACGTGCTTCGTCACTGGCCAGATAGGCAGGCGACAGTTTGAACGATGCTTGCGGACTGCCTTCCAGCAGGAGGGAACGCTCCCGTTCCATGATTTCGGACAGGTTGCTTCGGGCGCGCAGCTCGAACTGGTCTTGCAGATATTTTACTTTTCGTATCTTTTCTACCAGTATCACCTGGTTCTTTATCTGGTTCAGATAATTGATGATATCCTGTTGGGCACGAATCAGACTGTGGGCTGATAGTTGCAGTTCCTGTCGCAGTTCGAGCAGAATGCGAGTCAGCTCCTCATCAGTGGCCTGGCGGAAGAAATCTCGTTCTTCGTGCAGAATCAGATGTTCGGTAGAGTCTATCAACCGCTGGATGTTGATTCGCTTTTTGTCCAGATTTTGCAGTTTGGCTATTTTTATCTGGTACGTAGGTTCGTGTTTGAAAGCATTATCAATATTGTGTTGAAGATTGATAATGTTCCGTATCGTTACACGTGCCAGTTTCTGAAAGGTAATCTTGATATTGCGTACATAACTTTCCTTGCGCGACTGGATCTTTTCCTTCAGGTAGTAGTCCATCAGTTCGTGCAGATACTCTATGTTTTCCTCTACGGTAGCAGTGTTGATTTCCTCGTTTGCTTCCAGCAGCAGTTCGAAGAAATCAAGGAATCGGGTATCCAGTTCCACAAAGTTTCCGTTTTGGTGTATGATTTCCTTTTCGATGAGTATTTTTAAACGGTTTTCGTCTTCTTTCAATAGGGTGAGTGCGTCCGAGTATCGAAAACTGTGTACCTTTCTCTTCTCAAACATCTCTACCAACAGCCCTTTAGCTACAAAAATCGTATTTATAATTTCGTGAATTGACCGGAATATATACATTGTTTTTTTCAAAAAAGTCCGGCGAAGTTACTCCAAAAGGTTGGAAAAACCTAGCGTTTTATGCTAAAAAGCATATAAATAGTGAAGTAAAAGGTGGAAAATGCTGAGGCGTAAATTAGTAAGAAGGAGGTCGTTGTATGGAGTTTCTGTCGCTTGTATGATGCTATATTTTTCAGATGCGGTTGACACGAATAACGTAGTTAGAATAAAGATATCCGTGCCATCGCATCTGGAAAATAGAATACTTTAGGAACTTTACGGTAAAGACTGATAAACCGGGTGCCTATGTTTTAGAACTGTTTAGTTGTGTGGGTTATTTGCAGGCTAGTTCGAATATCTCTTTACTATATTCTTTGTTCAGCTTCACATAATTGCCTACCCATTCTCCCTTGTTTTCATGTAGTTTTTTTACCAGCAGTTCAATGTCAGGATGTTCTATACCTAGTTCTTTGAAATTGACCGGTAAGCCTATGTATCTGAAAAAATGTTTCAATCGTGATACACCGGCAAGTGCCATCTCTTCCAAATCCTCATTTTCGGGAACTCCGAAAACACGATTTGCAAACTGGGCAATCTTCTTCGGATTATGTTCTGCCATGAATGTCATCCATGCAGGTACGATAACTGCCAGTCCTGCCCCATGCGTCACATTATATACAGCACTGATTTCATGTTCCAGAAAGTGTGAAGCCCAGTCTTCCTCACAACCTACTCCACACGTACCATTATGAGCAATTGTTCCACACCACATGATATTGGCGCGTGCCTCATAATCGTTTGGATTCTGCTTCACTTTGTATGCTTCTTTAATGATAGCCATTAAAGTTCCCTCACACAGCCGGTCACTGATTTCCACATCGGGAGTATTGGTAAAATAACGTTCCATAATGTGTACCATCATATCGGCAATGCCACAAGCTGTCTGATAGGGGGGAAGAGTATAGGTCAATTCCGGATTCATCACAGCAAAAACGGGCCGTAGTAATTCCGGTACACGCAAACTTAGTTTCTGCAGACCTTCCAGTTTGGTAATCACCGTATTGCCCGAACCTTCGCTACCGGCAGCGGGAATAGTAAGTACCACACCCACTTTTAAGGCCTTCTTCACTTTGGCTTTTCCTATATAGAAATCCCAAAAATCACCTTCGTAGGGTACTCCTGCCGCAATGGCTTTTGCTGTGTCAATGACAGAGCCTCCCCCTACGGGAAGCATAAAGTCCACGCCTTCTTTGCGCGCCAGTTCAATGCCTTCGTAAACCTTCGGGTCAGTAGGATTAGGCTGTACGCCTCCTAATTTTACATAATCCACTCCTGCCTGTTGCAGAGAATCTTCTATGCGTTGCAGTAATCCGCTGCGAATAATAGAGCCTCCACCGTAAACAATCATTGCCTTCCGGGCGTTATACTTTTTAGCAAGAGTTCCGGTTTGGATTTCTGTATCCTTGCCAAATACAAACTCGGTAGGGCTATAAAATACAAAATTGTTCATTTGCTTACTCCTTATATTATTTTGTTGTTTGAAACCAAAGCAAAGTTAAGGAAATATATTACCTTTGCCGCCTAAATTTAGTAAAAAGATGAAAACGGACATTGAAATAGCACGCAGCATTGAGCTGGTCAAAATTAAACAGGTGGCTCGGGAAACCGGTATTCCTGTAGAGCACATCAGTAACTACGGGCGCTATATTGCCAAGGTAGATGAAAGTCAGATAGATGAAGAAAAGGTGCAGCAGAGTAACCTTATTCTAGTTACTGCTATCACTCCTACCAAAGCCGGTATTGGTAAGACCACTGTTTCTATCGGATTGGCTTTGGGACTGAATAAAATAGGAAAGAAAACAATTGTTGCCTTGCGTGAGCCGTCGCTAGGTCCTTGTTTCGGAATGAAAGGGGGAGCCGCCGGAGGAGGATATGCCCAAGTTTTGCCAATGGATAAGATTAATCTTCATTTTACAGGTGATTTTCATGCCATCACTTCTGCTCACAATATGATTTCGGCCTTGTTGGACAATTACCTTTATCAGAATCGTGATAATGGTTTCGGATTGAAGGAAGTGCTGTGGCGTCGTGTGTTGGATGTGAATGACCGTTCCCTCCGTTATATTGTTACAGGACTAGGACCGAAGACCAATGGAATTACCCAAGAGTCAGGGTTTGATATTACTCCTGCATCTGAAATTATGGCTATTCTGTGTCTGGCCAAGGATGAAAAGGACCTGCGTCGTCGCATTGAAAATATTTTATTAGGTTTTACGTATGACAATAAACCTTTTACTGTAAAAGATTTAGGAGTTGCCGGAGCCATTACAGTTCTTTTGAAAGATGCTCTTTCTCCTAATCTGGTACAAACTACGGAACATACTGCTGCCTTTGTTCATGGGGGACCGTTTGCCAATATCGCTCACGGTTGCAACTCTATTCTGGCAACCAAGATGGCAATGACTTTTAGTGATTATACTATTACCGAAGCCGGATTCGGGGCTGACCTGGGAGCGGAGAAGTTTTATGATATCAAGTGCCGTAAAGCAGGTATCACACCTAAACTGACCGTATTGGTGGTTACTGCCCGTGCATTGAAAATGCATGGCGGCGTATCACAGGATAAGATAAAGGAACCCAATCTGGAAGCTTTGAAGCAGGGGGTAGCCAATATGGATAAGCATTTGCGTAATTTGAGATATTTTGGTCAAACAGTTGTCGTTGCGTTTAACCGTTATGGGGATGATTCGGAGGAAGAAGTGGATTATATCCGTACCCATTGCGAGAAGAAAGGCGTGGGCTTTGCAGTAAACAATGCCTTTACTGATGGTGGCGAAGGGGCAGTAGAATTGGCGGAACTGGTTGTGAAAACCATTGAGGAACAACCTTCCGAGCCTTTGCAATATGCCTATGATAATGAGGATAGTGTAGAAACTAAAATATCGAAGGTGGCTTGTAATTTATACGGTGCTAGCATTATTACGTATAGTGCTGCTGCCCGTAAGAAACTGAAGCATATTGTAGAATTGGGATATGGAGATTTCCCTATCTGTATTGCCAAGACGCAGTATTCATTCTCTACCGACCCCAAAATTTACGGTGCGGTAGATAACTTTGAATTCCATGTACAAGATATTGTGATGAATGCCGGAGCTGAGATGCTGGTAGTCATTGCCGGAGAAATAATGCGTATGCCGGGATTGCCGAAGGAACCGCAAGCATTGCATATTGATATCGTGAATGGTGAAATAGAGGGGTTGTCGTAACCCCTCTTTTTTTACTGAACTTATACTGTGTTACATTGACGAGATTAAACACCAAGTGTAAATGGAAAGTCCGATGCCTATTACCAATCCTACAGATGACCATCTGATAAACAACTTGTCTTTATATTTGCAGCCATAGCATAAGCCTGTAATGGCGCACATGGAAATTCCGATTGGAAATACAAAGAATCCTATTGAGATAACCCCCATGAGTATAATAATACCCATGATGGTTAGAACTTTGTTTCTTGCTGTCATGGCTTTTATTGTTTGGTGTTGAATGTATATGGATTATATATGGCAGTAAAAGTACAAAATTATTGTTTAGAATCAGACTTTTATCCGTTTTTTATATATTTGCATTATCTAAAAAGTGGATAGATGGCAGATGTCTTGACTCCCGAACAACGCCGTAAATGCATGTCTCGGATTCGTAGTAGGAATACAAAACCTTCTGTCAGAAATGAGAACCTGAATAGGTTATTGTTTACGCTGGACCATTTGTTCTTGGAATATTTCGCAGTACGTCATGCAGTTTCGTATGGAGAGAGCGGTAGAGAATTAAATTTGGTTGCGGCCGAAGATAAAACGGAATATGAGAAAGATAAGCCTTTATAAAAATTGAACTAATCAGTAACGACAAAATGGATATGAAACATGTAAAGTATCTGGCTCTTGTCCTATGCATAGGGAATCTGTCGCCTGTTATGGCGCAGACAGCCTCGAAAAGTCTCACAGTAGACAATTTAGTTGCTTGGCAGCGTATCAGCGGGCAATCTATTTCTGATAATGGAAAGTGGGTGGCATGCAAGATGGAACCTTGGGAAGGGGATGCTGTGGTGAATTTGTATGATGCACAAGGGAAGGAACTTGCCACTTTCCCGCGGGCAGACCGTTTTCTTTTCTCGGCCTCTTCCGACTATTTGGTTGTGTCGCAGAAACCCGGCAAGATGATAGTGGATTCTCTGAAAATAAAGAAAACAAAGAAAGATAAGTTGCCGATGGATGCATTGGTTATTTATTCGCTTTTGGGCGACAGGGAAGTGATTGATTCACTGAAAACATTCAAACTGGCAGAGAAGGTGGACTGGGTTGCTTTTCAGAAGGGAAGGAAAGACTCGACTTTGTATGTTCAACCGTTGAATGCAAACCTCAGTACTCGGTATGAGGCTCCTGCTGTGAAAGCTTTCAACTTTGCGGAGAAAAGCGGAATGCTTTATTATATAACCGCAGGTGATAAAGCAGAGGAAAAGCCGGGATTGTATCTTCTGAATACGGAAACAGGTGTGAAGACGCTGATAAAAGAAGGTGACGGGGTGTTTAAACAGGTAACTTTTGATGAAGATGGAGCAAACTTGGCTTTCTTATATTGTGCACAGAAAAATTCTTGTTATAAAGCCATGAGCTTGTGGCTGTCACAGCAAGGAGCACCGGCAACAGAAGTTGTGGCACGTGGCAATCAGGCTCTTCCGAAAGGATGGGTGATTAGTGAGCATGGGAAATTACAATTTTCGAAGAGTGCTTCCCGGTTGTTTTTTGGCACATCGCCTGAGCCTAGACAAAAGGATACGTTGCAATTGGCGGAGAACCGTCCCAATGTGCAGGTGTGGAGTTGGGACGAGCCGGTGCAATATACTGTACAGAATTATAATAAGGAGAAAGAGCTGAAAAGAAGCTATCAAGCGGTTTATCATATAAATAGTGGTCGTATTTGTCAGCTGGCAGATGAGGAGTTATCTCAGATTTTGTTGGGAGATGAAGGAGATGCCCCGTTGGCATTGCTTTCCACTTCGCGTCCTTATTCATTGTCCTCCATGTGGGAAGGGCGGACACGCAGTGATTATTACACTGTGTCTTTGGAAGATGGCAGCCGTAAATTACTGGCATCGGCGGATTATGGCAGATACCGTCTTTCACCACAAGGCAAGTATGCGTATTGGTATGCTGAAACAGACAGTTGTTGGTATACTCTTTCTATGGCAGATGGGAAAAAGGTTCAGTTGACTACCCCTGTTTCTTTCCTCGCATGGGATGAAGAGAATGATGTACCTGACTATCCGAACGCACATGGAACTGCCGGATGGACGGAACGGGATGAGTCCCTTTTAATTTATGACCGTTATGATATTTGGAAATTCGATCCGGATGCCATGAAGGAACCTGTCAATCTGACGATGAATGGACGTAAGAACCGGATTTCATATCGTTTGGTAAAACTGGATAAGGAGGAGCGTGTGGTTGACCTGAACAAGCCACAGTTGTTGAAAGGCTTTAACGAAGTGACCAAAGGGAACGGGTATTACAAGGCTCGTTTTTCCACCGCTGCTTCTCCCAAAGAATTGATAGCGGGTAACTATATGTTACGCAGTATTTATAAGGCGAAAAATACAGACCATGTAATCTATACGATGGAAAGTTTTGAGCAATATCCTGACCTTCATTATGCTACACTCGATTTCAAGAAATCTATTCGGTTGACTCATGGCATTGACCAACAGAAAGACTATTTGTGGGGAACTGCTGAATTGGTTTCGTGGATATCTTTAGATGGTCGTAAGTTGGAAGGGGTGGTGTATAAGCCTGCTAATTTTGATCCGGCCAAGAAATACCCGATGATTGTGAGTTTCTATGAGCGAAATTCAGAAACTCTGTTTAATTACCGGATGCCGGAACCGCATCGGTCTACCATTGATTATCATTTTTATAACAGTAACGGGTATATTGTGTTCAATCCGGACATACGTTATGTAGACGGTTATCCGGGTGAGAGTTGCTATAACTGTCTGATGCCGGGGGTTGCCATGTTGATAGGCAAAGGTTATATTGACGAGAAAGCCATAGGTGCGCAGGGACATAGTTGGGGCGGTTATCAAGTGGCTTATCTGGCTACACGTACTGATTTGTTTGCGGCTATTGAGTCAGGTGCTCCGGTGGTCAATATGTTCAGTGCCTACGGAGGTATCCGTTGGGGATCGGGGCTGGCGCGCTCGTTCCAGTATGAACATACTCAGAGCCGTCTGGCCGGTACGCCTTGGAGTACTCCGTTGCGTTATTTGGAAAACTCTGCTCTGTTCACGATGGACAAGGTACAAACACCTGTTTTAATTATGCATAATGATGCTGACGGACATGTGCCCTGGTATCAGGGAATAGAATATTTTGTGGCAATGAAACGTCTTGGAAAGCCTTGTTGGATGCTGAACTATACAGGCGAACCGCATTGGCCGACAAAGATTGCCAACAAAATAGATTTTCAAAAACGTATGTTCCAGTTCTTTAATCATTATCTGAAAAAAGAAGCAATGCCTGAATGGATGTCTGACGGGGTTCCGGCTGTAGAACAGCCTTATGAATTAGGATACTGATATTATGTGTTCGGACGACTATAGAATTCAAGCTGCTCCTACTGTGGATAAAGTAAAAGGATAGTTCCTGAAAAGAGGGAGGAGGTGTGTCAAAACTAAAATGACAGCTCCGAAAAGTTACAGATAGTAATTATAAACTTAAAAGGGTCGTATCAAGCTCTGTATTGACTAATGATACGACCCTTTCTTTAGTTTTTTAGGATGCTCAAATTTCAAATTATAAATTCATATTTTCAAAAACTGAGTTTTGATCCTCTCTTATTCTTTTTAGTACAATGCTTTTTTATTCAAACTTACCATAACGGGTAGGCAACAGTTTGCGGTCACCTAATGTATTATCTACCCGGGCTACATTGATCCAGAATTTGTTATCACGTACCGATTCGATAGGATAAGCGGCTTTCTCGCGGCTGTAGCTGTGATTCCATTCATTGGCCACCACTTCATATTCAGGATGTGGGGCGTTGACCAATACATTATCTTCTTTATCGGCACTGCCATTCTTCACTTCTTGAATTTCCTGCCAGATGGTTTGCATCACAGTGACGAAATTATCCAGTTCCCATAAACTTTCACTTTCAGTCGGTTCAATCATCAATGTTCCATGAACCGGGAAAGAAAGGGTGGGCGCATGATAGCCATAGTCCATCAGACGCTTGGCGATGTCATTTTCGCTGATACCGGTTTCGTCATGCAGATAGCGGCAATCTAAAATCATTTCATGGCCCACAAAGCCCGTAGCACCGGTATATACAATACCGTAGGTATCCTTGAAGCAGGCTGCCAGATAATTGGCGCTCAGAATGGCAGTCTTGGTGGCATTGGTCAGACCTTCGGCGCCCATCATGCAAATATAACCGTAAGTAATAGGCAGGATTCCTGCGCTACCGTATGGAGCTGAAGAAACCTGATTGGCACTGTTACCCCAAACTTGATGTCCTGGAAGGAACGGGACCAGATGTTCGGCTACACAAACGGGACCTACACCGGGACCGCCACCACCGTGAGGGCTGGCAAAAGTCTTATGCAGATTCAAATGGCATACATCAGCACCGATGGTACCCGGATTGGTCAGACCTACCTGTGCATTCATATTTGCACCATCCATGTAAACCTGTGCTCCGCATTTATGAATAATTTTACAAATTTCTGCAATTTCCGGTTCAAAGATACCATGAGTGGACGGATAGGTAATCATTAATGCAGCCAGATCATCCTTGTTGGCTTCTGCTTTTGCACGTAAATCTTCTACGTCTACATTACCTTTATCGTCACAGGCACAAGTCACCGTGGTATATCCGCATTGAATGGCTGAAGCCGGATTCGTACCGTGGGCTGATGCCGGAATTAATATCTTGTTGCGGTGTCCCTGTCCGATACTTTCCAGATAAGCGCGGATGATGCGAAGTCCTGTATACTCTCCTGCTGCACCTGAATTAGGTTGCAAAGTGATTCCTGCAAATCCGGTAATAACCTTCAACTGCTCGCTTAGGTTATTAATTAGTGTCTGATAGCCTTTTGTTTGATCCTCAGGTGCTAACGGGTGTATAGCCATCCAGCCTAAGTTGCTGAGTGGGAGCATTTCCGAAGCGGCATTCAGTTTCATGGTACAAGAACCCAATGAAATCATGGAATGTGCTAATGAGATATCTTTACGTTCCAAACGTTTGATATAACGCATCATTTCGGTTTCAGTATGATACTTGTTGAATACCTCATGGGTGAGGAAGGAAGTACGGCGGCGTAGTTCACGATTCAGTGAGGATGCTTCGGGAATGTCTGTCACTTCTTGAACGGTTTCTTCGGCAGCAATGGAGAAGATGGAAAGTAACAGGTTTACATCTTTCAGGTCGGTGGTTTCATCAATGCTGAAACCTACATCGCCATTATCATAGTAACGGAGGTTTACTTCTTTACTCAATGCGATGGTACGCAGCTTCTGAGCCGAAACATGGTCGGGCAGACTGAAACGCAGGGTGTCAAAGAATAATTCATTATGCTGTACATATCCCAAGCGGGTTAGGGCTTTGTTCAACCAGGTGGTAATGCTATGAATGCGTTTTGCTATATTTTTGATACCTTCCTGCCCATGATAAACGGCATAGAAGCCGGCCATTGTAGCCAGTAATGCCTGTGCGGTGCAGATGTTGGAAGTTGCTTTTTCGCGTTTAATATGTTGCTCACGGGTCTGTAAAGCCATACGGTAGGCCAGTTTGCCATATTTGTCTTTAGACCAGCCGATGATACGTCCCGGCATATTGCGTTTATATTCGTCACGTGTAGCGAAGTAGGCTGCGGACGGACCTCCGTAGAACAAGGGGATACCCAGGCGCTGGGTACTTCCGAATACGATATCTGCTCCCCATTCGCCGGGAGGAACTAATAATGCCAAACTCATGATATCAGCATCCACGGCTACTTTACAATGGGCAGCATGTGCCTTTTCCACAAACTCACGATAGTCTTCTACGCTACCGCTGGCATTGGGGTATTGCAGGATGCAGGCAAAAATTTCCGGAGTAAATACCAATTCCTTGTAATTTCCTACTTGGATCTTCATGCCTTGCGGAAGGGCGCGGGTTTGGATGACTGCCAGATTCTGTGGGAAAATCTCTTCATCCACAAACAATACATTGGCTCCGCTTTTTTGTTGGTCGCGGGTGCGAAGTCCATGCATCATGGTGGCGGCTTCGGCAGCGGCGGTAGATTCATCCAGCAATGAGCAGTTTGCCAATGGCATGGCTGTGAGGTCGGATATGACAGTCTGGAAGTTCATCAATGCTTCCAAACGTCCTTGTGAAACTTCGGTTTGATAAGGAGTGTACGAGGTGTACCACACAGGATTCTCGAATACATTGCGTTGAATGACCGCCGGAGTAATACTATCATACCAACCCATACCTATATAGGAGGTATAAATCTTGTTTTGTGAAGCTAGTTCGGTAATGTGCTCTGCAAACTCCCGTTCCGTCATGGGAGCAGCCAGTGGCAGAGGTTCTTTCAAACGGATTTTGGACGGAATTGTTTTGTTAATCAGTTCATCAAGACTCTTTACGCCAATCTTTTCCAACATAACGGGAAGGTCTTCTTCCTGTATACCGATATGTCGGTCTGCTAATAAATCTGTTTTCATGGTAGTAGTATATAAGTTAAATTTTAAGTTTTATCTTATCGGAAAAAAGGGTTGTTCGCTTTTTCTGCTCCCACAGTGGTCGGGTCTCCATGACCAGGATAGACTACCGTGTCGGGGGGAAGTACAAACAAACGACTGCATATATGTTCGCGAAGTTCGTCGAAATTACCTCCTGTAAGGTCTGCACGTCCTATACTTCCTTGGAACAATACATCACCGCTGAAGATACAGTGGTCTTCTTTGCAGTAATAAACAATACTTCCCGGCGAATGACCCGGTACATGGATAGCTTCCAGTTGGGTATTGCCGAAAGTAATGATATCTCCATCAAAGATATATTTTCCTAATGGCACGGGTGCTTCGGGCAATTGGAAGCCAAACATACGTGATTGTGCCGGGGCTTGTTCCAGCCAAAATTCATCCGCTTGATTTGCTTCGGCTTTTAGTCCGTATTCTTGTAACAGGAATGGGTTGCCGAAAATATGGTCCAGATGGAGGTGCGTATTCAATAAATGTTTCACTGTCAGGTTATTGCTGTCAATATATCTTTTTAAGGCTTGCTTTTCTTCTTCATAAAAGCAACCGGCATCAATAATGACGGCTTCCTTCGTTTCGTCCGATAACACATAGCAGTTTACCGGAAACATATTGAATTCAAATTTCTTTATTTTCATTGTTCTTTTATCTATAGTTATTAACCGTTGATGGTTACATAAACCACTTTCTTAGTTTTAAAAAAATCTTCTGTGAATTCATCTTTCAGATCATAAAGCATTGTTTTGTGCTTCACGGGCATTGTTTCTTGTTCCAACTCTCCGCCTTTCAGGCAAATCAGCCCGTTGGGCAGGACATTATGCTGTTCTTGTCTGATGTTTTTACGGATAATTTTTATTAAATCGCCCAAAGGCATGACAGCACGACTTACTACGAAGTCGAATTTTCTTTTTTCTTCTTCGGCGCGGCAATGACGGAAAGTGACATTCTTCAGTCCGATAGCATTGGCTACTTCTGTAGCTACTTTCACTTTCTTTCCGATACTGTCCACCAGATGAAATTGGACTTCAGGGAATAAGATGGCCAAAGGGATACCTGGGAAACCGCCCCCTGTGCCCAAGTCCATAATTTGGGTATCAGGGGTGAAGTTTATTACTTTGGCTATGCCTAGCGAGTGCAATACATGATGCTCGTACAGATTAGCGATATCCTTGCGTGAGATTACATTGATTTTGCTATTCCAATCCGTGTATAAATCATACAATGCGGCAAACTGTGTTTTCTGCTGTTCGCTGAGGTTAGGGAAATATTTCAGTATTAATTCCATTCTATACTTAAAATCGTTATTTAATGTATCATATATTTTTCTACCGATGTGTAGGGTAAAGAAAGGGTGATGATTCCTACAGCATAGGGAGCGATATCATATTTGTTATACAGGAAAGATACTTTTTCCTTTTCTAACAAGAAATTGTCGGGTACATACATATTGGTAGAATTCAAGATGCCTGCATTCTGAAGTCCTTCCAGTGAGGTAATGGAGCTGTCTTCCAAACGGGTAGCCATTTCTGTTATCAGTTCTTCCAGCAGCATGTCACTTATCGGTTTTTCCGACCCTGCCATAAATACATCTTTCAAAGCAAGTAGTTTGCCGGTATTTTTTTCGAAATTCATCCATTTGTTCCATGAGTTGGGATGTGCTCCGCCTGTATATTCAAAAGTTTCTGCAATGAAATTCAGAATGCCTTCTTTGCCTTCGCTGAAATAGGTGGTCAGTCCGTATTCATAATTGTACCATGTGGGAAGTTCGTCTTTGGGAGTTCCATTTTTTATATCTTCCTGATAGAACTCGTTCACATCTTTGCGGTAGTTGTTAATGTAGGTATTTTTAAAAGAATCTACAGCGACTTCCGGATTCATCCGGGTATATTCTTTTCCCAAAATGTGGGCTTGTATGGTGCGGTTGATGCGTTGTACTATGCTATCCGCAGCATCAGATTTTGCTAAATAACTATAATCAATAGTAATCTGACAGGTGGGAGAGACTGTGTCATCTTGTAAATGGGCTTGTTCTTCCACCTTTACAGTTTTCACTGTTTCACTATCAATTTGTTTTTGTCCATTACATCCCGATAATAAAAAGCAGGATACAAGGCAAGTTGCCATAACAGACAATACGAGATTTCTTTTTTTCATAACTTTTTGTTTATTTGCATGGATTACTTATCCTAACTTTCTCCACAAATATAGAATAACTTCGTGAAATGTCCATCTAAAAAGCGAAAATATATTTATCTGTTTGCAACAAGATTGCATGAACTTTTTGCTAAATTTGTCCGTTGATAAGCTATAATAAATAAGTAAAGAAATGAATATGAACGATATGACAAAAAAACTATATCCCGTTACGGGAATGCATTGTGCGGCATGTGCCGGCAACGTGGAGAAAATTGTAAGGAAGCAAGAAGGCGTGGAAAATGCATCGGTTAATTTGGCGACGGCTACTTTGACGGTGACTTATAATCCGGATATTGTGTCTCCGCAACAACTGAAAGAGGCTGTGATGAAAATAGGTTTTGATTTGATAATAGATGAGGATAACTCTGTACAGGAGCAAGAGGAAGCGGAGCAATCTTATTACGGACTGTTGAAGCGGAAGACTATCGTTGCTTGGATTTTTGCTTTACCGGTAGCTGTTTTGGGGATGTTTCTGATGAATGTTCCGGGAGTAAACTGGTGGATGCTGTTGCTTTCACTTCCTGTTATTTTATATTCGGGGCGTTCTTTCTATATGAATGCCTGGAAACAGACGCTTCAGCGTACCAGTAATATGGATACGTTGGTGGCACTTAGCACCTCCATCGCATTTTTGTTCAGTTTGTTTAATACGTTCTATCCCGAATTTTGGTACAGCCGCGGATTGGAACCTCATGTATATTATGAAGCTGCCACTGTTATAATAGCTTTCGTATTGGTTGGCAAACTGATGGAAGAGAAAGCAAAAGGAAAAACTTCCACAGCTATTCGTAAACTGATGGGATTACAACCTCGGACGGCCCGTGTGGTGAAAGACGGCAGGGAAGAGGATATCTTGATCGCCGACCTCCAGGTCGGCGATAAGGTGAGCGTCCGTCCCGGCGAGCAAATTCCGGTGGATGGAGTCATTGTCGGAGGAAATACCTTTATAGATGAGAGCATGATAAGCGGTGAACCTATTCCTGTAGAGAAAAAGCAGGGTGATAAGGTGCTGGCTGGCACTATCAATCAGAATGGTGCATTTATTATGACTGCTCAAAAGGTGGGGAAAAATACGGTGTTGGCACAGATTATCCGCATGGTGCAGGAAGCACAGGGGTCTAAAGCTCCGGTCCAGCGTATTGTGGATAAAGTGACAGCGGTTTTTGTTCCTGTTGTTCTTGCTGTGGCTGTTTTTACTTTCTTTATTTGGATAGTGGCAGGTGGAGCGGATGACTTTTCCTACGCTATGCTTTCAGCAGTGTCTGTTTTGGTTATTGCCTGTCCGTGTGCCTTGGGACTTGCTACTCCAACTGCATTGATGGTAGGAATTGGTAAAGGGGCCGAATCACATATTTTAATAAAGGATGCAGTAGCTTTGGAGCAGATGCGGAAAGTGGATACAGTGGTACTTGATAAAACGGGTACTGTAACTGAGGGGCGCCCTGTGGTGACCGGCTGGTTGCATGATGCCGGATGGCAGAACGAGCATAAGGGAATTCTGTATGCTGCTGAATTGAAATCGGAACATCCGTTGGCTTTGGCTATTGTCGAGGCTTTGAAAAAGGAAGGTGAGAAGCCGGCAATCATTGATTCTTTTGAGAGCCGGACAGGACGGGGGATTGTGGTGACCCGTGGAAATAAAACTTTTTGGGCAGGAAGCCATCGGTTACTGAAAGATTTTGGAGCGGGAATTTCCGACTTGTTGAAAGGGATGGTGGAGGATTATGAGAAGAGTGGCAAGAGTTTGGTCTATTTTGGCGAGGGAAATACATTGCTGGCGGTTATCGCTATTAGTGATAAAATAAAAGATACTTCCAGACAAGCGGTCAAACAATTGAAGGAGAGTGGAAAGTATATTGTATTGTTGACCGGTGACGGTCATCTTACTGCACAGAATGTGGCCGGAGAAATTGATGCGAATCGTTTTATTTCGGATGCTTTGCCGGCCGATAAGGAGAATGTTATTAAAGAGTTACAGGCTGAAGGAAGAGTCGTAGCTATGGTAGGCGATGGCATTAATGACTCGCAGGCGTTGGCCCGTGCCAATGTAAGTATTGCGATGGGTAAAGGTACAGATATTGCCATGGATGTAGCGATGGTTACGTTAATGACTTCGGATTTGTTGTTGTTACCCAAAGCTTTTAAGCTTTCCTATAAAACTGTACGGTTGATCCATCAGAATCTTTTTTGGGCATTTATCTATAATTTGATAGGCATTCCAGTGGCGGCAGGTATTCTGTTCCCACTATATGGTATTTTGCTTAACCCGATGATTGCCAGTGCTGCCATGGCATGTAGTTCTGTCAGTGTAGTGTTGAACAGCTTGAGTCTGAATTGGAGAAAGTTGTGATTGAATTAAAAATAAATAAAAAAGCAGCCGTGCGGAGATTTTGTTTTGCATGGCTGCTTTTCATTTTTCCATTTTTTAGTTTATAATTTAAAAAGGATTGTTTCTCCCTCTTTGTACTTCTATTCGTATTCCGAAGTTCCCATTTTCTGATTTCATTTCGAAAGCTCCATTGAAATTATTTCTTTCCCAAGGCAATGCGCTTGGATTTCGTACTTTGTTCCCGTCAGCGTCATATTCACCGTATGTGGTTATGTGTAATCCGTTTTTCAATTTAAAGGTTGCACTTTGTAAGATAGGAGGCATTGACATTGTTCCGAATCCATAGATTCCCATTCCCGGATACATGGGGGTAAATACATGGTTGTAAGACCCTCTGTCATAAATGATATTCATATTGGGACGGAATATTTCATTGTAATTCGCAATTGTATTATTGTTGTAAGGCTGATAATAAAGTTGCGGGGCTATCAGAGGGGGAGGGGCCACAATCATGGAACCCATATCCAGCATAAATCCGTTAAAATTCTTGTAACCATCCAATGAAATGGGCGGAATACTATCTGTTACCACTTCGGACTGCGCAAAGGTAGTAGCGGCAATCAGAAACATAGAAATGGATAGAACCAGCTTTTTCATATACTGTTATTTTTTTTGTTCCGGACAAATATAGGGATATTTTCTAAATTCTGTATCGTTTCTGTTTCCTGTGAATAGATCTTTTCAAATACTCTTTGAAGTTCTTCCTCATCGGCTATCAGTTGTCGTAATTCTTGCAGATGTACAGCATTGGCTGATTGAGGTATCCATAATCTTAAATAACCACCTTCAGCATACTTTTCTTTCAGATGTGCCAGAAAACGTATGTATTGTTTTTCTTTGTCTAGCTCGGGATAGTTGGAAAGACCATATTGTACCGTCCGTCTCAAGGTAATGTCCGGATCAATAATACGGTCGGCCTCCGCTACAATTTTGCCATAAATGCTACGAGGGACATGCTTGTTGGATGCACGGTGATCTTCTACTGCCTCTTTCATAATCAAAATATGCTCTTCAGGGAACCATTTCCTTAATTTCTTGTCCGCCCATAGTATTTTCCCTGAAATGAGATGATGGAACTCTCGTCCCTCACAGAGTCCCAGATCATGGTAGGAGGCAATAACATACACCATCATGCGGTTTACGTCATAATATTGAGACAATTTGAGGCTTTCTGCTATAACTTTCAATACATGATCTACACGATGTGCTTTGTCAAAATCAGCGTATTGTGGGATAATTTCACTTGCGATATAGTCGCGGAACTCCATTGGAAAATCATTGATGTACGACAACATATTCTTTCTTTTGATTGGGGTTGCAAATATACAATAATTATCCCACCTTTGCAGAAAAAAGTAATATGTATCAAATTATTCAACCTACACCCGATGACTTTGATGAATTGACCTGTTTATGGGAAGCTTCGGTGCGTGCTACTCATCATTTCATACCTGAAGCATATATTCAGAAGTTAAAACCACTGGTATGGAGTGTTTATCTTCATAGTATGCCGCTTTACATGATTCGTGACAATGCTGGTATAGAAGGATTCATGGGCATTAATGGAACTATGCTTGAAATGCTCTTTGTTCACCCGCGTGCCATAGGTACGGGAATAGGAAAACAATTGATACGTTATGCTTTGGAACATTGCCATGTACGTTATGTCGATGTAAACGAACAGAATAAGAAAGCGTCCGGCTTTTATAGCCATTTTGGATTTCGGGTTATTGGCAGGGATGCAAAAGACGCATCGGGCGAACCCTATCCTATTTTACATTTAAAACTGGGAGGTATCATGAAAATTGAAAATTGGGGATTAGTTCCCTACTCTGAGGCTTGGGAGCGGCAGACGGAATTATTTAATGCCGTGGTGGAAGCTAAACAAGTGGGAAAAACGTATGAAAATAGAATTATCTTTGTAGAACATTCGCATGTCTATACATTAGGCAAGAGTGGAAAGGAGACGAATATGTTGTTGGGGGAGGCGCAATTGAAAATGATTGGTGCCACCCTTTATCATATTGATCGAGGAGGGGATATTACTTATCATGGTCCCGGACAATTGGTTTGTTATCCTATCTTGAATTTGGAGGATTATCATTTGGGGTTGAAGGAATATATTCATGTGTTGGAAGAAGCGGTGATCAGGGTCTGCGCATCTTATGGCATCGAGGCTGGGCGAGTGAAGGGAGCAACCGGAGTATGGCTGGCAACGGGAACTCCGCAGGAACGGAAAATCTGTGCAATAGGAGTGAGAAGCAGTCATTTTGTGACAATGCATGGATTGGCGCTGAATGTAAATACGGATTTGCGTTATTTCAGTTATATCCATCCTTGTGGATTCATGGATAAAGGGGTTACTTCATTACAGAAAGAATTGGGGTGTGAAGTGCCTATGGAAGAAGTGGCAGGACGTGTGCAGAACGAATTATCTGAACTTTTGTAAATAGGATATGTAAATAATACCGTATGTGTACCCTTATACATACGGGGTGTGAGTGTATCAAAAGTCCGATCGTGCTATCATGTCGTCAGCTGTAGGGGCAGGGTTTGTCTGCCCAAATGCATAAGCAAACCATTTTAGGGTGAGCGAACCTAGCTCCTACTAGCAAAATGATACGCCATTTTACTTTTGATACATCCTTGATTTATTCTTTTATATCTTGGTACAAGAAGCGCTTGATACTTTTCTTGGCTGTTTTTTCAAATTCCTCAGGATATAGCTTGAAGCGGGCTATTTGGGAAAATGCCGGTAATTGTTTGTTCAGTTCAAGGCGATTTTCTTCCATTACTCGTACAAGGTCTGATTGGTTCAAGCCGTGAGCAAAAGCATCATCGGAATCCGGATAGATTAGGCCCACCAGTTTATCTTGTTGCAGAATAATCAGTGACTCTGATACGTATGGCATATTGTTTAGCTTGGACTCTATTTCTTCCGGATAAATGTTTTGTCCGGAAGAAGTGAGTAACAGGTTTTTGCAACGTCCTTTGATGAAAACATTTCCGTCTTCATCTATTGTCGCCATATCACCTGTATGCAACCATCCTTCAGTGTCAATGACTTGCCGTGTCGCTTCCTCGTTCTTATAATAGCCCAACATCAGGTTGGCTCCACGGCATACCAGTTCACCCGCAATGGCTGATGGGTTGGGAGACAGTACTTTGGCTTCCATACGTGCGGCAACTTTTCCGCAAGATGCCAATTTCAGTTCTGTCCAATGACTATGGCAAATGATGGGACCACATTCAGTCATTCCGTATGCAATGGTGTATGGGAAATCTATCATTTTTAGAAAGGCTTCTACTTCGGCATTGAAAGGAGCACCTCCGATGATGATTTCGATGAAATTTCCGCCGAAAACCTCCATCGCCTTCTGCTTGATAAGTTCTTTTATCTTATCACTGATGATGGGAACATGTAATAGCAGTTTACCTAATTTGTTGTCTACTTTGGGAAGAATATTTTTCTTGAATATTTTTTCCACAATCAGTGGTACGCAGGCTATAACGCGCGGGCGGATTTCCGCAAATGATTCGGCTATGATTTTGGGTGATGGCATACGGGTAAGAAACCATAGATGGGCGCCTGCTGTGAAACCGTAAAGAAAATCGAAAGTCATGCCGAATACGTGCCCCAAAGGTAACATGGATACGACGCTGTCACCTGCTTTCAGACCTATTTTTTCTTTACAGTAGAGTACGTTGGAGAGTATGCTGCGATAGGGCAGCATCACGCCTTTGGAATATCCGGTAGTACCTGAAGTGTAATTAATGATGGCTAGGTCTTCTGATTTTTCTTTTTCATAAGAAATATCATCAGGACGGAATCGGCAGGGGAATTTGTGTCCGAATATCTCATTCAGATGGTCGCGGGCATAAGCTAGTTTTTCCGAACGGGATACGGGTACGCCAAAATCTTTCAATTCTATGATACCTTCCAAATGAGGCATAGCTGCTTCATTCAAGTTCTCCCATATCTGATCGCCTACGAACAACAGGCGGGCTTCAGAGTGGTTTACAATATTGTGTACCTGGTCGGCTTTGAATTCATGTAGAATAGGTACAACTACGGCACCATAGGTGATGACGGCAAGGTAAGTTACTGTCCAATGAGCGCTATTACGCCCGCAAATGGCTATTTTATCTCCCTTTTCAATGCCGGCATTTTCCAGCAAGATATGTATTTTCTCTATTTTACGGGCCACATCTCTGTATTGCAATGTGATGCCTTTATAGTCTGTAAGAGCGTTTAAATACCAATTTGTTTTTATACTTTGCTCGATAAGAGCAATAAAACTCTGTTCTAGTTCCATGATAACTTTTGCACATTTATAGGCTGAGTGTGCGCAAAAGTAGTAAAATGAGGTAAGGGGGATGGGAAATGAAACAGTTTTTTACATTAATTTAACGTCCTGAAAATGTAGATCCTTTCATCCCTTTACTTTAAAATGCTAGTTTATAATCGTTTGCCAATTGTTGACGTGTCCTATGAAGGAGTATAGTTGCTATAATTGCCAGAATAAGAGTTAACCTTGCCCGATACCATGATATACTCTTTGTTTCAATGATAGTCGGGCAAGTTCGAAAATTGTTTCTATAATTATGGGATTTCTCGATAAAGAAGCTTTATTTATCGTTGCTTTTATTTTCTGTCTCTTCTTTAGAAGGCTGTGGTTTGATGATAAGTCGCAGGGATGGGTCGTAGGTGAAATAACTCCACATCCAATCTATAAAAATAAATAAACGGTTTTTTACCCCCACTATGCTCATCAAGTGTATAAATAGCCATACTGCCCATGCGGGAAATCCACTGAAACGTATCTTTTGCAATTCTACCACTGCATTATTTCTCCCGATGGTTGCCATAGACCCTTTATTATAATATTTAAAAGGGATGAGCGGCTGGCCCTTTTCGATATTTCTCAGATTCTTTATTAAGTTCATGGCTTGCTGTATGGCAGGCTGTACAACTTGCGGATGTCCTTTAGGATACTCTTCTGAAATCATTAGTGCGGTGTCACCTATAGCAAATATATTTTTAAAGTCTTGTATCTGATTGTGTTCATTCACTCTCAAACGGTTGCCTGGACCATAGCATTCGGCAGGAAGGCCTGCTAGACTGTTTGCTTTTACGCCTGCTACCCAGTAAACGTTGGCTGATTCTATAAAATTCCCGTCATCCAGTACCAACATATTATTCTCGTAATTTTTTACTTGTTGGTTCAATAATATTTCTACTCCCAAATGAGTGAGGTATTTTTTTACTTCTTCGGAAGATTGGGGGGAGAAGGCGGAAAGCAAGCGTGGACCACCATCTATTAATATGATTCTCATCGTACTGGTGTCTAGATCGGGATAATCGTGCGGAAGGATGAATTTACGCATTTCGGCTAGTGCCCCTGCCAGTTCAATACCAGTTGCTCCTGCGCCGACTATAATGAAGGTCATCAGTTGCTCCCGCTTTTTGGAGTCATTAGTGTTCAATGCTTTTTCAAAGCTTTCAAGTACTTGGTTACGATTATGCAAGGCTTCTGCTGTGGTCTTGAGGGACATGGTGCGTTTAGCTATTTCGTTGTTGCCGAAATAATTGGTATAGCATCCGGTAGATATAATCAGATAGTCGTAGCTTAGACTGCCGATGGAAGTGGTGACTTGTTGTTCTTCAGGATGTACTTGTTGTACTTCACATATGCGGATATGAAAGTCTTTGTATCCTTTGAATATCTTGCGGAATGGGAATGAAATAGCACTGGGCTCGATGCCTGATGTGGCTACTTGGTAAAGTAACGGCTGGAAAAGATGGTAGTTGTTTTTATCCAATAACACAACTTGGTAGTGTTGTCTTTTCAGTTTGCGTGCAATCTTTAACCCGCCAAATCCTCCTCCGACAATGACTATTCTTTTTTTATTTCCTTTGTCGGGAATGTTGGTTATCTGTTCAGTCATAATGGTATTTGTTATTTTATGTATATAATAACAAATAACCGGGGTGAAATGTTTAGTGTCATGGCTATTAGAAATTAAAAATTCCGGGGGATAATGTAGGATTGATATAACTTACGTCTCGTGTTTGCACTAGCCTGCCATTCAGAGTGTAGAATAATTGTTTGGTGGCCGACGAATTGTTTAGGTTAACAGTAATTACGTACAGAGTGGTTCGTTTAGGAAATTCTATGAGATTTACATTGGTGGCAGTCCACATGGCGTATGGACTCAATGTAAAATCATTATATACATTAGGTGCCAGTTGATCTGTAGTTTGTAAATTGGTATTAGTCATCACCCATTGGGCATTACCGTTCATCCATACTTTTTTTTCAAAACCATTTTGAGTAAAAGAGGCTACATAATAATTCCCTTGTTGGCTCCAACTTACGTTCATGGCATGCGGATATATCTTTTTCAGTGCTATATGAAATGTAGTGGGAGAGGTAGCAGACAAGGTGGTGATCAGTACCCATAATATCACACATATAGAATAGTATCTTTTCTTCATGGTCATTTAAATGTTTTGATGAGGTTGATAAAACAGCTTGGTTATACTTTTTGTTCGCCGGTATAAAATCTGATTTTGTGGACTTTTTCCACACTTTTGTAGTGTTGTCAACAGGTATCTACACTTCTAAAAATGGATATGTAAATATGTATATGCTTGATTTTTAATGAAGTATTGAGAAACGCAGATTTATGGCACGTTTCTTGTTTTATTGCTATCGGTAAAAATGAATAAAAAACAAAATAATTATGAAAAAGGTATTAGTAACATTGGTATTAGTAATGACTTTAGGCGTGTCTGTTTCTTTTGCTCAAGCGGCTCCGGTAGAGGTTCCGGTAGTGGAAAAGCCTCAACAATCTAAGAAATTGGTTTTTTCAGAAATCTATATGAATGATTTGCCGGAAGCTGTGATGGACAGGCTTGCACTGGAAGGTGCTATGATAAAGCAGGCTTTTATGACCTATGGCATTGATGGAAGCCGTATTTATAAAATTAATGTTTTAACAAGTGATGCTCATGAACAGACATTGTTCTTAGGTGAAGATGGTAAAATTTTGAAATAGTTAGTATATTTATAATAGTGCTTTTACATGAATTCCCGGCTTGTGATAAGTCGGGATTTTTTTTAGTTAAATTGTTTCTTGACGATATTCGAAAAATAATTAAGAAATCTCTTGTACATAATAATTGTAGATTTTATCTTTGCCACTCGAATTTAAAAAAGATGATACCATGGAAACTTATGATATATATTTTAAAGAAGGTACTGATTTTGCTAATAAAGGATTTTCATTGAAGGATAAGGCTAAGGCTATTAGAATGGCTGAAGATATGTTGGCTGAACGCAAAGGATATGTGAAGGATTTTGTTGGAGGAACTATTTCCGTAATGTGTAAAGAAACGAAAGAGGAAGTTTGGTCCAAGCCGATAGAGGAGGTTTAAGACAACTTTTACACCTCTTTTTGCCTAGTCAATCACAGAGTTGTCAAATACAACCCTTGATTATATTTATGGTGAGTTCGTTATTGGCGGACATAAATATTTCTTTCTCTTCTAGGAATTTCCGGTATATTTCTCCCTTCATGCTTTTTGCCGGGCTGATATGGATAATGTCAGGTTTCATCCGATTGAGCGATGATTCTTTTTTATAAGATGCTTCAGTATAATTTTTCTTTCCATTCTGTACATTTTTGACATATAGTTGTTATTCATTAGCTGAATACATCGTAAACTCACCAATGAAGTCTTCTGTATAAACAGAGGTTAGTTACATAAATTTATAGTGATTTTTTGTCTATAATATATTTGCCATTGAAGTCTTGTTAGATTCCTTTGGTTCTTCTCTGTTTCCGGTGCTTGAGTAGCAGATCCATTGAATGTTTTTCCCTTTGTCCTTTGTGTAATATGGCAAACATAAAAGGAAAAAGAATTTATGTTGTTTGAACAATTAAGTTAGAACGTGTGTTTATATAACTATTGTGATTATTGTTGTGCCGATGGTGTACAGGCATTGATACAACAATGATTTTTCATAAAAACTTTAAATTTATAAATTTAGGTAGCCCTGACTTGTGATAAGTCGGGGCTATTTGCTTATTATGTGCTATTAAACTTGGTCAACTATTGGTTAACAATTTTACGCAACAGTAACTCTTTGATGCAAAAGTGATAAATAAAATTTTTTGTTCACATGAAAAAAACTTTCTCAAAAGCTTTGTAGTATTGATTTTCTATGTATCTTTGCATCGTTATTATTTCGCGGGGTATTAGCTCATCTGGCTAGAGCGTTAGACTGGCAGTCTAAAGGTGGCGAGTTCGAGTCTCGCATGCTCCACTATTATAAACCTCTCTGTTTCAGAGGGGTTTGTGCTTTCTTAAGCTTCTCCAGCTTTCGTTTTTGGATAAAAAAAAGACAGTTTGTGCCACTTTTGGCAAAAAGAACTTGTCTAAAACGAATCCAGAACAATTATGACAACTCTTAAAGCTGCCGTTGTTCCGGCCAAGGTGCTGAAAAACGGCAAACATAGAATTCGTATAGCAATTGGTCATAAACAGGAAACAAGATACATCGTTACCCGATTTGAAATAGATAATACTGCTAATTTTAAGGGAGGGCAGGTGGTAGGTGTTCCTGATGCTGCACATGTCAATGCTAAATTACGTGGAATACTTAATTCATATCAGGATGCCTTGGATAAAATAAACACATCATCCTATACTTGTACCCAACTTGTCGAATACTTGTCCTCGGTAAAGCAGGGAGCTATCTCTTATAGTGTTGCTTCGGCTGACTATATGCAGAATTTGATTAAAGAGGGGAGAAGGACCACTGCTTCCTTATATCAAAGGGCGAGTGATTACTTCATTGAGTTTGTCAAATATGATATAATGCTTGATGGAATTACTCCCCGGACCATAAAGGACTTTGACATTTATCTAAAGAATGTCCGAAGGCTGGCTCCTGTTACTTGTGGTATGCACATGGCACATTTGAAGGCAATAATCAATCAAGCAATAAGGGATAAAAAGGTATCATATGACACGCATCCTTTTGAATATTATGAAAGGCCGGCAGGAATGCCCAAAGAGCGTGATATCTCGGTAGCTGACGTAAAGAAGATAAGGGATGCGGAGATAAAAGAGAAGTCTCAGCGTGTTGCCAGGGATGTGTTCATGCTTTCGTATTATCTAGGAGGTATCAATCTGATGGACTTGATGCAATACAATTTCAAAGATGCGAAAATTATGGAATATGTACGTGAAAAATCAAAAAACACAAAGAAAGGTGATATGAAGATCAGCTTCACTATTCCTGAGGAAGCAAAACCGATTATCAAAAGATGGATGGGGCGTAATGGAAAGCTTGATTTTGGTTATAAATACTCTTATCCTAATTTTCGTAACTATGTAACAAAAGAAATTATAAGGCTAGGGGAGAGGCTGGAGATAGAATCGCATGTCGTATATTATTCAGCTCGTAAATCCTTTGTCCAACATGGTTTTGAGCTGGGCATACCATTGGAAACTTTGGAGTATTGTATAGGCCAAAGCATGAAATCCAACAGACCGATCTTTAATTATGTCAGAATTATGAGAAAACATGCTGATGAAGCAATAAGAAAGATTTTAGATAATCTAAAGTGAGGATTTAAGAACTAGAGCGATTGCTTCGGCAGTCGCTTCCTCTTTTTCTTTGTCTATCTCTGAGTTTAGCCGTTCTATCAAGTCCATACTCCCTGTGACAATCGTTTTTGTGCCCTCAGAGGAAGAAATTGTAAGTTCATAGTGTCCATAGCCTATAAACTTTTTGGATAGCTGATAAGTGATTGGGGGGGGGAATTTTGACATATGAGAATTGCGTTAGCAGCAGAAAAAGAAAACGGTTCCGCTTTCCCGTTGCGTTACATTCCGTAGTCGAAACAGTGGATACATTAATATTCCACACGGGGGTCAGAACCGTATATGAAGAAGCTACAGACGATTATTATTGCCTGTAGCTCAATACGAGACAACGCCTCGACTACTTCAAAATGTAACGCAATGCAAAGATGGGTATTTTATATGACTTTACAAAAAACAAAATGGGAAAATTCAAGTAAGCAATAGGGATGAGAGATTATAAAAGGGTAGGGAAGGCAGCTTATTGGGCCGCCTTTTCAAGGTTCTCTCTGATTTGTTGGAGCATCCGGAAAGCCCCGGCCATCTTATAGTTGCCCAGACATTGTTTAGCCTGCATGATACAACTTTCAACAGTAAGTTTCAAATCCGGAGTGAAAGCCGCTTTGTTAATCTGCATTTCTTTTGGAAGTTCATCAGCATGGTTATTGAACCATACGATCATTTCATTCAATTCCTCTTCGGAATAAGATTCTTTTTCAGCCATAATACATAAGTTAATGTTATAGGCGACAAAGATAACAAAAATAGCCCCGACTCATCACGAGCCGGGGCAGTCCAATTTATAAATTTAAAGTCTTATGATGAAGATTGTCTGTTGCGCCAATGCTTTACTATCAGCATAACGACAATCAAAACGGTTACACAAACACAGGCAAAACCGATTTGTTTAAGCAACGTGGATTCTTTTTTCTCTTTTATGGTTTCTGACCGTTTTTCCTCATGGATATCGGAAGTGGTTTCCTTGTTAGCTTTCACTTTCGTACTGTCTTTGATTGCTGTTTCCTTCTCTCTATTCTTATTGAAATCACCTTCCACATGACCGTCTGCCAATAACGGAGGTTTCCCGGTCAGACTATCGGGCGGTTTTCGGGTATCATAAACTCGAAAATCAATCACATAGCTGCCATTAGTGGTTATCAGTTCTCTTAAAGAGGTACTTGATCCGTGTACGATGTTGACCGATTCACTCGTGCTGTCCTTCCTGATTACTTCTGTGTCGGATTTGACAGCCTTATGCGAACTGCCACAGGCAAACAGCAGGAACAGACACATGAAGGGAGCCAGTAATATGTGCCGGCTTACCCAGTTCATAACCTTAGCCAACATAAGAGATATCATTTATACGGTTCATCCAGCCCCGTTTGAACTTGTTATTTGCAGGGCGCTTCCGGCATATATCCTCGATGAAATCAAACCGTGCAATCTTGATCTGATCAAACAGTTCACGTGGATTACGGGAATTTACTGCAGCAAGTGTCTTAGACCCGACAATGCCATCAGGAATCACGCCAATCAAATCCTGCGGTATTTTGATACCGTGCACTCCGCTTGCCCAGATCCAATCGACAAGGATATCAGCTATGGATTGGGATTTAATTTCGTCAGCTTTCCACCTGTCCCAATACATGGTTTTCAAAATCTCCGTCCATTCCTCTTTCGTGATGTTTTTCAATCTTTCAACCGTAGGCTTAGGATAGCCTTTCTTTCGGCAATACGCTTCATAAGTTCCAATGGTCACACCCATATTGGTAGCCCCTCCTAAATCGTC
>NZ_JBCOCI010000061.1:0-8518 GCF_040929485.1 Phocaeicola sp. RTP21198st1_B8_RTP21198_201120
TTTTGGGGTTCTCTTCGTAAGAGAACCCCATTTTTGTGCAAATATAGCCCATATTTGCTTTAAACGCAATTTTTTGTTCTAGAAAAATAAGAAAAAGTTGCAAACAGGCGCATCTCGTTTATAAAAATAGCATACGACAAAACCAGTAAATATTCAATTATCAGAGATCTAACTTGACTTTGGGGTTCTCTTACGAAGAGATTCCCATTTTTTATTATACCTAAATATGCAAGAAACACCTTTCTGCAAGCCCATTATACAATAACTCATCACTGCAACAAACCTATTTTCCCTATTATGTTTCTTTTTACAAGAGAGAAGTTAAAAAGAAGTAAAAATGGCAGACATACACAATGCCTTAGAATAAAAAACGGACTGTACAGTCTTTCTTTTCTGTACAGTCCGCTTAAATTATATACAATGTAAAGAGATGACGCTTATTCTTCGTCAGCAAACATCGGGTCCCATGCCGGAAGACGGATAGGTTTCTGTTTTAAAATATCCAGTACCTTGGCAGGAACATATTTCTTTTCTGCCACTACACGGAACATATATTCATCAAACCACTTATCTGTCATGATAAGGTGTCCTCTGTATCCGCTGGCACTGCCCCAACTGTTTTCCACCATCCATTTTTTCGATTTTCCCGCTTTATCCAAGTCCACCGCCATCAAGGTCATAGCATGGCTGCTGCCACTGGAGAAAGTTTGGATACGTTGTTTCTTGTCCATGCCGAAGGTGGTTCCCATCAATGATTCGTAATCATAATTATCAGGATCTAACAGGCCACGTTTGCTGTCGAGGAACTTGCCTACATCGCAAGAAAAGTACATCATGGTACTGTCCTTGATGGAAGCAATGGCTATTTCTTTGATATCTTCTATAGGCAGATTGACGTAGGTCCAGTTTTTGCCATCATAACGGTGACGGTCAAAGTCTATTTCATAGCATTTATAGAATTCGCGGCTGGGATCATTCATCAGCATCACGTAGTTGTTGGTCAGATCATTTCCCAAGAACTCTCTATAGAAAGATATCGGAGTGTATTCTTTCGCTTCTCCACCCTTCAGACTCCATGTAAAGGTGGAAACAGGTTCGCCAAGGGTCAACACCAGCATACGATAAACCGTTCCCAGCATTTCTGTCTTTTTCTTTTCCAGTTCGACCGGCTTCACTCCGGCAGCGGCAGCTTCTCGTAGTTGTAAACCAAATTCCTTCAGTTTTAATCCTATCAGGTTACTCATCTTTCCGGTATTCTCACTGCTGAAAGTTTCCACCATTGCACTCTTGGGGACCAGTCCGTATTTCTCTATAATATCCGAAACTCCTGTGAATTGTCCTCCATCGCTTAAAGGATGCTTGAACAGCCATTCCACCATTTTGTCGTCCATGGGCTTTCCACTGGTATCAATGATTCCCTGTAAGAATAAGTTTGCTTTTTCTAATTGGTCGTAGAAAAAACAATAGTTCTGTGAGAACTCCATCTCATCCAGTCCGTATTTGGCAATCATCTGGCTGCGGAGCACGTTCAGTCCGGTAAAAAGCCAGCAACGACCGGAAGATTGTTGGTCGGTTATCCCCTTGGATAGCACCTTGTGTGAAAATTCCGTATCAAAATCGGCACGGTTCTCTTGGTTCAATGCCAACGTGTTGATACTTGTTCCGCCTAAGGCGTTACGGATGGCTTTGTCGGCAGGGGTTGCCTTATAACTTTGTTTGATTTGATTCAGCATTTCACCTGAAATGCCTCCCTGCTGTGCCTGGGCTGTCAATGCAGCCGCAAACAGAAGAGCGAATGTGATGTGTTTCTTCATATTATTGTAAAAATATAAAATGATTTATTAGGGTGGGTAAATGTACAAGTTATTTTTGAACCCTGCTAATCTTTCACGTGAAAGATATATAATCATCAGATCCTATCATTATTATGACAGGCCCGGCTGTTCTGCTTTTTTCTTTATCTTATATCCCAGTATAGCAATTGTGATACTCATCAAGGGACTGATAATGTTAAAGAAGGCGTAAGGCAGATACACAATGGTGGGAACACTAAGGATAGTAGCCTGTGTCATACCGCATGTATTCCAGGGTATCAATGGCGAAGTGACTGTAACAGAATCTTCCGTCGTGCGGCTCAGCAGTTTGCTTTCATAACCGTTTGCACTATAGATGTCTTTAAACATATTACCCGTCAGGATAATGGATATATATTGATCTGCTGTAGCAAGATTCAGGAACAAGCCCGATGCAACTGTGGATGACACCATTCCTACCCGCTTTTTCGTAAAACGTACAAAGACAGAAGTGATACTGCCGAGCATTCCTCCGGCTGTCATCGCCCCTCCGAAACACATGGCGCAGATAATCAACCAGATGGTATTCATCATACCTGCCATTCCGCGAGTGGATATCAGTTCGTTTATTTCCGCATTACCGGTTTCCAATTGGGTTCCACCATAAAGCATTCCCATTCCTCCTTTGAACAAGGCGGCAATCCCTTCGGCTCCTTGTCCGGCGATTTCGCATAATAGTCCGGGCTGGAAAATCAAGGCAAAGACGGTAGCCAGAGCCGTAGAAACAAATAGAGTGATGATGGAAGGCACTTTACGTGCAATCAGTATCGCTGTGACAACGGGGACAATCATCAACCACCATGAAATATGGAACTTATCACTCAATATACGGGTGTATTCGGCGATATGACCGGTATCAGTGGCTTCATGTGACAATCCAGCTATGGTAAAGATTATCAAAGTGATGACAAGTGACGGAACGGTGGTAATCATTAAGTAACGGATGTGAGTGAACAGCGGTGTATCCGTTACGGAAGATGCCAGAATGGTGGTATCCGAAAGCGGAGAAACTTTATCACCGAAATAGGCTCCGGAGATAATCGCACCTGCAATCCAACCTTCACTGAAACCTTGCGCCTTCCCTATTCCCATCAGTGCGATGCCGATAGTGGCGATGGTAGTCCATGAGCTGCCTGTCATGACAGATACTACCGCACAAATAATGCAAGTGGATACCAGGAAAAAATGAGGATGAATAACCTGTATGCCGTAATATATTAATGTAGGGACTACACCGCTGACCATCCATGCTCCGGACAAAGCTCCGATGATCAGCAAGATAATAAGTGCGGTACTTACCCCGGCTATATTATTGGTGATAGCCAGTTCGAAGTCCTTCCATGGACGATGGAATCCCGCCATACCTGTCAGCACACAAACTGCTGTAGCCACTAACAGACAGACTTGGCTGCCACCGGACAAGGCATCGCTTCCAAATGTACGGATAGTGACAAACAATAATAAAATAAGTACGAATACGGGTAAAAGGGATACTAACGGTGAAGGGATTTTGTTATCTTTCATTCTTTTTTTATTCATTTTTTATTCAAAATGTAAATAGAACTATCAATTTAGTTTTCAGCGTGCAAAGTTCGGAATATTTTTTGAGTTCTAAAAGTCAATCGGCGGTATTTAAAGACTTTTTTTGTATTTGTAGGTAAACCTTTTTGCAAAGGGGACGTTATTAGTTCAAATTATAACCTAAAACTTAACAAATATGAATGAATTAGTTGGTGGCTTAGGCTACGCTGTAAAAAATTGGTGGATGTCCCTGTTGCTGGGCTTGCTCTACATTGCGGTAGCACTATGTTTATTGTTCGCTCCTGTGAGCAGTTATGTGGCACTGAGTGTCATCTTCAGTATCTCGATTCTGGTCAGTGGCATTCTGGAAATCTTTTTTGCTGCCGGAAACAAAAAAACAATCAGCAGTTGGGGATGGTATCTTGCCGGAGGTATTATTGATTTACTGATAGGTATTTATCTGGTATTCTATCCGTTGGTCAGCATGGAGCTGATTCCGTTTATTGTCGCTTTTTGGTTGATGTTCAGAGGGTTTACATTGTGTGGCTATTCCACAGATTTGAAACGCTATGGCACGAAGGACTGGGGATGGTATCTGGTGTTTGGCATTCTGGCCATTCTTTGCTCTATGGCTATCATCTGGCAACCCGGACTTGGCGCTGTCACCGTGCTCTACATGCTGTCCATCACTTTCCTTATTATCGGATGTTTCCGTGTCATTTTCTCCTTCGAGTTGAAAAGATTGCATAAAAACAAGTAAAAAAAATCGTTTATTTTGGGCTACGTCGTACGTTATTCGTATTTTTGTTAGCCCAAAATAAACAATGATTTCTAGTAAGAGTCTTAAGTACACTGTGCGTATTCTGCTAGGTACACTGATTGGTGTCTACCTGGGAATAATTGTGCTGCTGAACATACCGTATGTTCAGGGCAAATTATCTGTTTTTGTAACTAAGGAATTAAAAAACATACTGAATACGGAGGTTTCTATAGGACGGATTGATATGGGTTTGCTGAACCGCATCATTGTGGAAGATGTCCTTTTGCATGACCGGAAGAATCAGGAGATGCTGAAAGTAGCCCGCTTGTCGGCAAAATTCGATCTTCTTCCTTTACTGAACGGTAAAGTCACCATCAGCAGTGTCCAGCTTTTTGGATTTACGGTCAATTTGAACCGGGAAACTCCAGAATCTGCCCCTAATTTCCAGTTTGTGTTAGACGCTTTCGCATCCAAAGATACGGTTAAAACAAAATCTAATTTGGATTTACGAATTAATTCCGTGTTGATAAGGCGTGGCAGAGTGACATACGATATATTATCGGAACCGGAAACTCCCGGAAAGTTCAATGCCCATCATCTATCGATAAAAAATCTCGCTGCAACGCTTTCACTGAAAGCATTGCGCAGCGACTCGTTGAATGCTGCCATCCGGCGGGTCAGCTTTGACGAACAATGTGGTTTTTCATTGCAGAAATTTGCCATGAAAGTTACAGCCAACAATAAACGTTTGGATATTAAGGATTTTGGTGTGGAACTTTCAAATACCGCTTTAAAGATAGATAGTCTGACCTTGAAGTATGACAGCCTGCCCGAATTGCCCCAAATGACAGAAAATGTAAGATACGATGGCTCTTTGAAGGCTTCAGTTATACTGAAAGATTTGGCTCCTTTTGTGCCTGCCTTGTCACGTTTTGAAGAACCGTTGGATCTAAATCTTGTTTTCTCCGGTCACGGCAAGCATTTGGACTGCCCCACCCTGCAGCTGGCTAACCACCACGGATTGATGATTGCAGGGGAAGCGGCCCTGAGTAACTGGGATGCAGGCATGGATATGTACATTTACGGCAAACTGGGTAACCTGATCATGACGAAAGAGGGCATAAACGTTCTGATGACGAACCTGACGGGAAAGGTTCCTCCCATTTTGCAACGTTTGGACTATATTCGTTTTAACGGGGAAGCGGCGGGCTATCTGCATGATCTCACACTGACAGGCTTGTTCTATACAGGGGCAGGCATGGTGAAAACGGACGTGATGATGAGCATTGATGAACAAAGCATGAGCAGAACCTATTCGGGTAGTGTGGCAAGTGCTGACCTGGATTTGGGAAAATTACTTAATCAGGAAAAGAAATTCGGCAAGGTGGATTTCAATGTGGAACTGAAAGGTTTCAACTATAAGAACCGGTATCCGGAGTCATACATCAAAGGAATCATATCTTCTTTTGAATATAGTCAATATCAATATGAAAATATCATGTTGGATGGCGTATATAAGGATGGAGGCTTTAACGGGCGCTTGTCCATGGACGACGCAAACGGTTCTGTCCAGATAGACGGTAATTTCAATGTTGCCAAAACAATCCCTGACTTTAATCTGAAGGCATCCGTAAAGAACCTGCGCCCCCACGACCTCCATTTGTCGGACAAATATGAGAATGCCAGTATATCGCTGGGACTCACGGCCGATTTCACCGGCAAATCCATTGACGACATGAACGGGCGTATTTCATTGGACAGCCTGCAATTAAACGCTCCCGATGAAAGAGGGTGTTTTCTTGACAATCTGACTATTACAGCCGGACAGGTAAGCGGTGAAAAAGAGTTGCGCATAAATTCATCCTTCATGACAGCAGTGATACGCGGTGACTATTCCTACCACACCATTCCGGCCAGCGTGGTAAAGACGGTACAACGCTATATTCCGTCCTTACTGACAATAAAGGATAATATGCCCGAGCCTCATAATAACTTCCAGTTTGATATCTGCTTGGAGAATACCGAAGTGCTATCCAAATTATTTCAGATTCCATTGGAATTATATTTGCCGGCATCTTTAAAAGGATATTTTAACGATGGCGAGGAGAAGTTGCACGTAGAAGGACATTTTCCGGAATTCAGATACAATGGAACACGTTATGATTCAGGCGTTTTATTTTGTGAGAATCCTTCCGACCGGTTCAAATGCTCACTGCGAGGCGGTATGTTAATGAAAAGTGGTGCAATGCTTAACTTCTCAGTGGAAGCCAATGCTAAAAACGATCATTTGGAAACAACAATTAACTGGGGAAACAATACTGATGTGACTTACGGTGGTAAATTTGCCGCCGATACCCGTTTCTTCAAAACGGAAGGCCCCCATCCTATTCTTCAGGCAGATATAAACATACAGCCCACAAAAGTAGTGCTAAATGATACGGTATGGAACATTCATCCTTCGCATATCGCCATAGATTCGGGACGCGTATTCATTAATAATTTCCTGTTTGAACATGAAGACCAATATTTAAGGATAGATGGTAAACTGACCAAGAAAGAAAGTGATTCCTGCTGGGTGGATTTGAGAAATATCAAGCTGGACTATGTACTGGATATCGTGCAGTTTGACGATGTAGAGTTTGGTGGACTTGTAACTGGAAAGGTTCATTTGAAAAGTGTTATGAAGAACCCCGTGATGCGAACCCGTCTAAATGTGCACAATTTCTGTCTGAACCGTTCTTTATTAGGAGAAGCCGATATTACAGGTGTATGGGATAAGGAATTGGGCGGAGTACGACTGGATGCCCAAATAGCGGAAAAAGGAATTTCCTCCACTCATGTGACAGGGTATGTCTCTCCCAAGTTAAAAGGTCTTGACCTGTTGATTCGGGCAGATAGTACGAATCTGGGATTCTTACAACCTTTTATAGAAGGAATTTTCAGTGAAATAAATGGTCGTGTCAACGGGAATGTCCGTTTATATGGTGATTTCAAGCATTTGGATCTGGAAGGTGAAGTGCGGGCCAAAATGGATGCTAAAATTGATGTGTTGAACACCTATTTCCAAATCCGGGATGACTCCATACATATATCTTCGGGCAGTCTGGATTTCAGGAATGTAAAAGTCTATGACCGTGAGGGACATGACGGACTGGTAAATGGTTATCTGCATCACACAAAGCTGAAAAATCTAATGTACCATTTCAATATACGAGGCAACAACCTGTTGATGTACAATACCTACGAAGCCGGGAATATGCCTTTTTACGGAAAAGTATATGGTACAGGAAATGTGGTGCTGGATGGTGGAAATAATGCGATGACAGTGGACGCTTCACTGACTACAGGCAGCAATACCAGCTTCACTTATATAACCGGAGTGACCACGGAAGCAGCGAGCAACCAGTTTATTACTTTTGTAGACAAAACTCCCAAGCGCATTCACGATGATGTGGAAACCGATCTTTACCACCACTCTAATGTGCGTAAGACTAAAGAGGAAGACGGACCTCCTATGGATCTCCGCATCAATATGTTGATAGAAGCAACTCCCAACGCTACCATGAAAATTATCATGGATCCTGTAGCGGGAGATAATATTACAGCAACCGGAAATGGAAATCTGCAAGTGAATTTTTTCAATAAAGGTGATTTCCGTATGTTCGGTAGCTATGTCATAGATCAAGGTATGTATAAACTAAGCATGCAGGAAGTAATACGCAAGGACTTTACCTTGAAATCAGGTGGCACGGTGACTTTCTCAGGTGACCCTTATCAGGCGAATCTTGATTTACAGGCGGTATACACGGTTAATTCTGCTTCTTTAAGTGATTTGGTAGTAGATCCCTCGCGCAACCAAGGTACGGTGAAGGTAAACTGTCTGATGAATCTGACTGGAAATTTATCCAATCCGGATATTAAATTCGATTTGGAACTGCCCACTGTAAGCGAGGAAGACCGGGAATTGGTACGTAGTGCTACCAGTACGGAAGAACAAATGAATACACAGATTATTTATTTGCTGGGAATTGGTAAGTTCTACACCTATGATTATGCCAATAATGACCAATCCTCTAATGCAACCAGTTCTTTAGCCTTCAGTACACTTTCCGGTCAGCTGAACAATATGTTGTCCCAATGGATGGGCAATAAAAACTGGAACATAGGCGCCAACCTGAGTACCGGTGAAAAAGGTTGGACAGATGTGGAAGCAGAAGCTATGTTGTCCGGCAGGTTATTGAATAACAGGCTAATGATAAATGGAAACTTCGGCTATAAGGAGAATGTGATGGCAAATAGCAATTTCGTAGGAGACTTTGAAGCGATATGGTTATTGACAAAAAACGGAGATTTCCGTTTGAGAGGATATAATCAGACTAATGAC
>NZ_JBCOCI010000061.1:8550-15078 GCF_040929485.1 Phocaeicola sp. RTP21198st1_B8_RTP21198_201120
GAGTAGGTCTCATGTATAAAAAAGATTTCAATACTTGGGACGAACTGTTCCGCTGGTTCTTATGGAAAAGAAGGAAAGGTTCGTTACAAAAACGAAGCGATGACTAATCAACCTATAAAGTTTATTTCATATCTTTGCGAAGTAAATTTAAAAATATGAATATGTCCTATTTACCTGCCGAATGGCATAAACAAAGTTTGATTCAACTAACATGGCCCCATAAAGACACAGACTGGGCATGCATGTTGGAAGAAGTGAATGCCTGTTTTCTTAAGATAGCTTATGAGGTTTTGAAACGTCAGAATTTGTTGATTGTGGCTCCAGACCCCGATTCCATAAGAAATAGTATAGATAATTATGGAGCTGATATCCAAAAACTCATCACATCAAAAATCAACACAAACGATACTTGGGCACGCGATCATGCTTTTATCACCTTGTTGAAAGAAGACGCTACTCCCCTACTACTGGATTTCTGTTTTAATGGTTGGGGAATGAAGTTTGCCGCAAATTATGATAACCAGATTAATAACGAACTATATTTTCACCATCCTGTTCTGAAAGGTGAATATGTTTTCTGCCGGAATTTTATTTTAGAAGGAGGTTCCATAGAAAGTGATGGGAAAGGAAGCCTGCTGACTACAGAGCAATGCTTGCTGGCTAAAAACAGAAATGAAATGAACCGACAGGAAGTGGAGGATTTTCTAAAAGAAACATTCAACTTAAAACAGGTCCTATGGTTGAAACATGGTTATCTGGCAGGTGATGATACAGACAGCCATGTGGACACATTGGCACGTTTCTGTCCGGATGATACCATTGTGTATGTAAAGTGCACCAATGAAAAAGATGAACACTATAAGGAACTGGCAATGATGGAAGAAGAACTAAAAGCGTTCCGTACTTTGAACGGCAGGCCATACCGCCTGCTTCCGCTGCCTATGGCGAGTGCTGTTTATGATGAGGAACATCATCGCTTGCCGGCAACTTATGCCAATTTCCTGATAATGAATGAAGCTGTACTCTATCCTACTTATGCTGATTTTGTAAATGATATGTGCGCTAAAGAAGTATTGGCGGAAGCATTTCCCGGAAGAGAAATAGTAGGTATTGACTGCACTGCTTTGATAAAGCAACATGGCTCGTTGCATTGCGTCACCATGCAATATCCCGAAGGTGTATATTAATAAATATATGTATGAAAAGAACGATTAAAATAGGAATTATCCAACAGACATGCACAAATGATATCCGTCATAATTTGAGCAAACTGCATCGCAATATAGAACAGGTGGCGGCGGCAGGTGCACAGCTGGTTGTATTGCAGGAGTTGCACAACACCTCTTACTTCTGTCAGACAGAAGATACGGATATGTTTGATTTGGCAGAACCGGTTCCCGGTCCTTCTACCGGTTTCTACAGTGAGTTGGCTGCCGGATACGGCATTGTACTGGTTACTTCGTTATTCGAGAAGCGTGCTCCGGGACTGTATCACAATACAGCCGTCGTTTTTGACAAAGATGGCAGTATAGCAGGAAAATACCGCAAAATGCATATTCCCGATGATCCCGCTTATTATGAGAAATTTTATTTTACTCCCGGTGACCTAGGATTTGAACCCATTCAGACGTCACTAGGAAAACTAGGTGTACAAGTCTGCTGGGACCAATGGTATCCCGAAGGTGCACGGCTGATGGCACTGAAAGGTGCTGAAATTCTTATATATCCTACAGCTATAGGTTGGGAAAGCACAGACACTCAAGAAGAGAAAATCCGGCAACTAGATGCATGGGTAACTGTGCAGCGTGGCCATGCCGTGGCAAACGGTCTGCCGGTTATCGCCGTGAACCGCGTAGGACATGAGCCCGATCCTTCCGGTCAGACAAATGGTATCCAATTTTGGGGTAATAGCTTCGTGGCAGGTCCTCAAGGAGAAATACTGGTACAAGCCAGCAATATGGATGAAGAAAATATGGTAGTGGAACTGGATATGACCCGTAGCGAGAATGTTCGTCGCTGGTGGCCTTTTCTCCGTGACCGGCGTATTGATAAGTTTGAAAATCTAACCCGACGCTTTATAGATTAAATACAAACGTTATCGTTATATAAATTCACATATTCGTTAAACAATTCATGGTTAAAGCTGTTTTAGTTATCAGAATATTCAAAAGATATTATTGATTTACTAAACAGCTTAATTATGAAAAAAGTATTATTTTTAGCCGCATTGTTACTCGTTTGCTTCAGCGGAGTAACAAATGCACAAACCAGAAAACAAAGAGAAGACGCTAAACGTGAAGCATGGAAGAAAGAACGTCAGGAAAAGAAAGCCTTGGAAGCTCAGCAGGACTCTGTATCCTACGTCCAGGCAATTAATGCTTTAAAAAACGGTTCTTTTGTATTAGAAGCTGATAACGTTGTATTCCGTAATGGAATAATGCGTTTTGTCTCCTCTAACACGAATTATGTGGAAGTAAACGATGGGCAAGGTATTGTTCAGACCGCCTTTACTAATTTTGTGTATAACTGGAGTCCGAATGGCTTGGGAGGTGTCACGGTTCAGGGAAATGTGAACGGAATAAGCATGCGTCAGGATAAAGACGGTAATGTGTACTATAATTATGGAATTAATGGTATTGCCGTTTCGGCCACCGTTTCCATTGTACTGACTGGCGGAACCAATCAGGCTAGTGTTACTATAAATCCAAATTTCTCGGGCAACACGCTGACAATGAACGGGTATCTGGTTCCTTATAACGAAAGTAGTGTATTCCAAGGAACAACATGGTAATTCATTAAGAAGATATGATAAAAAGGAATGGGCATTTTCATCACCCATTCCTTTTTATTTATTATTACAGCATTGGAAATGTTTCTTGTCTGTTCATAACATTAACCGAGGTTGTGATTCCAATTCCAATAAAAACTTTTTAGCGGACAGTCCGCCTCCATATCCCGTCAGCGAGTGGTCACTACCGATCACACGATGGCAAGGTGCAAAGATTGATATGGAATTTGCACCATTAGCATTGGCTACCGCACGAACTGCTTGGGGCCTCCCGATATGCTTGGCCATTTCACCGTAAGAAATTGTTTTGCCGAACGGTATCTTTAGCAGTTCATTCCATACTGTTTTCTGAAAATCCGTGCCCACAAAAAGAAGCGGCACATTAAATTCTTTGCGTTGTCCTGCAAAATACTCGTTGAGTTGCTCTATTGCTTCTTCGATTATTTCTGACGTACTTATTTCAAATTCGGCACACAATATCCGCTTCAACCGTTGGTTCACACGATCGCAGTGTTTTTCCACCTGCCAGTCACACAGGCAGAGTTTTTCGCCAAACGAACCGAGCAGCAACACTCCGCAGGGTGATTTATAACGCTTTATCTTGATCGTATTTTTCTCTTTCATACGCTTGATTTTTATATGCTTCCTTCATTTGTTTGTAATCTGTTTCAGCTTATCGGACTACTTTAAATCAAAAAGATAAAGCGTAACGAATTAGCTGAAACAGTATTCGCTACGCTATGTTCGGATCCCCCCGTTATCCGTCTTTTATACAAGACTCTATAAAAGCAGACAAAACTTACTTTTCCTCTTTTATATCAACGACCAGATTCAACTCATCCAATTGTGATTGATCCAAAGCAGCGGGAGCATCCAACATCACATCGCGCCCACTATTGTTTTTAGGGAATGCTATGCAGTCACGAATACTATCAAGTCCTGCAAACAAAGAAACCCAGCGATCAAGGCCATATGCCAAACCACCATGAGGAGGTGCTCCGTATTTGAATGCATTCATCAGGAAGCCGAATTGTTCCTGTGCTCTTTCCGGAGTAAAACCCAAAATCTCAAACATCTTGGCCTGTAATTGTGAATCATGGATACGAATTGAACCGCCTCCTACTTCCACACCATTTACTACCATATCGTAAGCATCGGCACGAACAGCAGCCGGATCTGTATCCAACAAAGGAATATCTTCTTCTTTCGGATGAGTGAACGGATGGTGCATGGCCATCAGACGGCCTTCTTCTTCACTCCACTCAAACATCGGGAAATCAACTACCCACAGACAAGCAAATTCATTCTTGTCACGTAGTCCCAGCTGACGTCCCACTTCCAGACGAAGTTCGCATAACTGCTTGCGAGTCTTCATGGCATCAGGACCGCTCAGAATCAGGATCAAGTCACCCGGCTTGGCACCGAACGCTTCCTTCATCTGCTGAAGGACTTCCTGTGAATAGAATTTGTCTACACTGGATTTTACATTGCCATCAGCTTCCACACGGGCGTAAACCATACCTTTCGCACCGATCTGAGGTCTCTTGACAAATTCGGTTAATTGGTCTAACTGTTTACGGGTATAACTTGCAGCCCCTTCCGCACAGATACCACCAATATATGCTGCATCATCAAAAACAGAGAAACCATGACCTTTCATGATATCCATCAACTCCACAAACTTCATGCCGAAACGCAAATCTGGTTTGTCACTACCATAATATTTCATGGCATCTGCCCATGTCATACGCAGAAACGGTTCGCTCAGTTCGACTCCACGTAACTCCTTGAACAAATGTTTTGCCATTCCTTCGAAAGTGGAAATAATATCTTCTTGTTCAACAAAGCTCATCTCACAGTCTATCTGAGTAAACTCAGGCTGACGATCTGCACGAAGATCTTCATCACGGAAACACTTTACAATCTGGAAGTAACGATCAAAGCCGGAAACCATCAGCAATTGCTTCAGTGTTTGCGGAGACTGCGGTAGTGCATAAAACTGTCCCGGGTTCATACGTGAAGGAACAACAAAATCACGAGCTCCTTCAGGAGTAGAACCTACCAACATAGGAGTTTCCACTTCCAGAAACCCTTTGCTGTCCAAATATCGACGCACCTCCATTGTCATTCTATGACGGAGTTCCAAATTTTTACGCACACAATTACGGCGTAAATCCAGATAGCGGAATTTCATACGGATATCATCACCTCCGTCACTATTATCTTCTATCGTGAAAGGAGGAGTTACCGCTGAATTAAGTACATTCAATTCCGATACGATGATTTCAATTTCACCAGTGGGAATATTCATATTCTTATTTGAACGTTCGTTCACTTCACCGGTTATTTGAATAACAAATTCACGCCCCAAGTGATTGGCACGTTCACAAAGTTCGGCATTCACCGCTTCGTTGAATACCAATTGGGTAATACCGTAACGGTCACGAAGATCGACAAACGTCATCCCTCCCATTTTACGTGCACGCTGTACCCAACCTGCCAACGTTACACTTTTGCCTGCATCGGAAAGTCTGAGCTCTCCGCAAGTATGACTTCTGAACATATATTCTTTAATATTTAATCAAATGTTTGGCAAAGGTACGATATGTTTTTCATTGTACAAAACCGCCTACAAGAAAAAAAGTCCCGTAGCTGCATACCAACGGAACTTTTTTAATCCATACGGATGTATGGATCTCAACTCTTAAACATTTCAATGACATCTCTTAATTCTCCCGGGAATAGTTTGCCTGTTTTTTCCCACAATACCTTGTCCTTACGTTGGAGGACAAAGCTGGGGGCTATTTCTATTTCATAAGTATCGGCTACCTTCCGATTGACTTCTATATTGACTCTCACAATGTTAACCCGCTTTTCAAATTCATGTACCAACGGTTCAATCCATTCATAATGAGGAGACCAATCTGCATAGAACACCAGCAGCAACAATGAATCCGACCGTTTCGCCTCTTCAATTTGTTCAGTTATACCCATCACTGTATCCAACTTTAAATTACCCTCTACTCCCCAAACTGTTCACATCTGGATTCAACTCTTTTACCGCTGCTTTCACCTGTTTCTTGGTAGGCTTACCAGTATTGGACACTTGTTCAACAGGAAACCGCTGACCACTATTCGTCAGCTCATTCTTTTGTTCCATCTTTTTCTTTTTTTCTTTATCCATATCTTCTCATTTTTAAGGTTTATGCTAATAATGCAACAAAATAGATATAAAGATGGTTCACATAAAAAGTGAAAAAGGATGCCTGAGAATTATTCAGACATCCCTTTACTACTACATTTAAAACTACGTGAAATTGAGATTATTGTACTTTACGTTCGCAATAACGTTTGCATTGTGCACAAATATCATACCCCAGCATAGCTCCAAGAATAAAATCCTGCTCGGGTGACAGTTTGTTCAGTGGCTGAGTCACTAGGAAACGAATGGCATTAATGCATTCTTTTCTACCGAAAAACAGGTTTATCTTATCATTCCCCACAGGCTGGATTATGTAATTAATCTTTTGATTGGTCAGCCGTTTTACAGCAAAATCTTCATACTTCCTATTGGTAGTATAGAGTACCATCTGACGTACTCCTTTTTTAAATTCATAAATATGATTCAGAAATACTTTCAATTCTACCGGGTTAATGTCTGAAGCTATCATAAGGCAATTGTCAAAATTACAAGTTCTTCTTTATTTCTTCAATCCAATTGTTTATACGTTCTTCGGTCT
>NZ_JBCOCI010000061.1:15088-29454 GCF_040929485.1 Phocaeicola sp. RTP21198st1_B8_RTP21198_201120
TGCCACTTTCGTTCACGTAATCAAGAGCCAAACCTACAAATTTTCCATCGATTACCGCTATCGAAGATGAATACGAATACTCATCGGCAGGAACTGCTCCTACAAAAGTGCAACCGGAATTCTTTAACTGGTCATATATAACTCCCATACCGTCACAAAATGTATCACAATAGGACTCTGAATCTCCACAACCAAAGAGAGCAACGATTTTACCATTCAGATCTGCAGTCTTCACCGTTTTAATAGCATCATACCAATCGTCTTGCAATTCACCGTCCCCCCAAGTAGAAGTCCCTAATAATAAGATATCATAGCCTCCCACTTTTTCTGTGGTAATTTTGCTTGCATCAATTACATCAACTGATGCCACACCTAATTTTTCAGCTATTGTCTGTGCGATGCTTTCACAAGTTCCAGTAGAGGAACCATAAATTATACCCATTTTTTTCATACAGCAAATCATTTAATTTGTTTGCTGCAAAGTAAAAGGTTTGAAAGAGATTCTGAAATACCTAGAAATAGTGATTTTAATAAAGTTCAAGAGACAGACAGTGTATAGAACTGATCTGCTTCTTGATATGTTTTTAGAACTGGTATGCAGTTCCGAAATTAATAATTCCTTGGTCAAAATCATCAATCAATTGGTATCCGAATTCAACATTCATAGTCCAGTTACGTCCCAAAGCGAGTTCCTCCCCGACTCCGAGACTAACCCCGATACGGAATTCACTATGGTTACCCCCATATTAACATGAACATGTTCTCCATCCCAGTCAACATCCAGATCATGCATATCAAACATCCAATTGGACATGGTCAGACCGAACAGCGGATAAAGTTTAACACTTTGAGCTACCCAACGTTTCTATCTTCCGTTTTTCAAGAACTTTGGCTATCAATACACTATCTGCTTAATGATAAAACGACCGATTAAATATATCAGAATAGCGACAAATATATCCTTACCTACATCCATCCCAAAATCTACCATTTTTTCCAGTACCTGCTCAATTTCACTACCTGAGGCTGCATTCAATAATAACAAATTTATATTCCTGTTCGTTTAACAAATAAAAATTAATCAGCTTGTCACTGCCATATTGTAAATGTGCCAGCCCATCTTGATAGTATAGTTTTGCAATGTTTCAATAAATAAATCATCCGATATGTTTTTACATTTCCCAATAGTAGGAAATGTAAAGTTGCAAAGATATCATATATAATTGATAAAACTAAACTTGTCACTTAAAAGAGGGACCTAAGGCCTGTATTAAATATACGATTCCAAGACAATATAAATATACAATATTTAATTTTAATCATTCAGTAAAATTGTCGAAACATTGATGAAAGACCTTATACCAAGTGAAAAAAGGTACGGCATGAGATAAAACTAATCAAAAATATTCAGTAAGCAACGTAAAATCAGCCAACAAACTCACACTTAAAGTTCCATATTAGTTTACTTTTTTGTTTTTAGGCGTTTTTCGTAAATAAAATTTAAAAGCAAGAAAGAGAGAAATATCCTAACAAGAATATAGCTAAAGTACAAAACTTTCAGAGATTCACTCTACCTTTTTTGGGGGACAGAATTCGACATTTTTGAAGAAATATCGCAAGAATTCTAATGAGAGTAAACTTGGAAAATTTTATTCCGTTGACGAAGTAACTCACTTCCATTAAAAACATTACTTACATGCTGTACCACAGAAAGACAACCGATATATCATAATATCTTCTGATTTTTCTTCTAAATTTTACTTCATATCTTTCATACGGTTAATTCACTATATAATAACGAGATAGTAAACTGCTATAAGGGAAAACAATATTTTCCAAGTAAACATTTACAATATTTTTTTAAGATATTTGTAGACTCTGATAAAATCAATACCTTTGCATTTTCAATTTATGCATAAACAATGTCGAAATGCAAATTGAAATATTGCAGATAACAAAAAAATGACAAAGAAATATGAGACTTATAAAAGTGACAGGTGGGTTGGGAAATCAAATGTTTATTTATGCTTTTTATTTGCGGATGAAAAAGTACTATCCAAAGGTGCGCATAGACCTTTCGGACATGATGCATTATAAAGTGCACTACGGATATGAAATGCATCGTGTATTCAAGCTGCCCCATACAGAATTTTGTATAAACCGGCCTCTGAAAAAAATTATCGAATTTCTTTTCTTCAAAAAAATATATGAACGGAAACAAGCCCCCAATAGTTTAAGGGCTTTTGAAAAGAAATACTTTTGGCCTTTACTTTATTTTAAAGGGTTTTATCAGTCGGAACGTTTCTTTGCAGATATAAAGGATGAGGTCAGGGAAGCTTTCACTTTTGACAGAAGCAAAGCCAACAGTAGAAGTCTTGATATGCTTGACATTTTGGATAAGGATGAAAACGCAGTTTCTCTACACATTCGTCGTGGAGATTATTTGCAACCCAAACATTGGGCTACTACTGGAAGTGTATGCCAGTTACCTTACTATCAAAACGCAATAGCGGAAATGAGCAAAAGGGTTACCTCTCCGTCCTACTATATTTTTTCGGATGACATTGTTTGGGTAAGAGAAAATCTTCCATTGCAAAATGCGGTATATATTGATTGGAATACAGGTGAAGACAGTTGGCAGGATATGATGCTTATGAGTCATTGCAAGCATCACATCATCTGCAACAGTACATTCAGCTGGTGGGGAGCATGGTTAAATCCTAGTATAGACAAAACGGTAATTGTGCCTAGCCGTTGGTTTCAGCATTCCGAAACCCCGGATATCTATCCTACGGGATGGATAAAAGTGCCAGTGGATTAATATATAGAGCTCATAAGTACGCGTTATCTGAAAAACGGATTTTATTCGGTCAAGAGTATTAAAACCGTGAATTCCAATCAAAACATCGCTTTGCTTCAGAATACAAAAATACAGTAATGTATGCAAAAAATTGAAAGCAGACGGATTGAGTTGTGTATTCACAACAGTATGACGGTTACAGGAGTAGTTCTGAGATCCAACTAATCCCAAATGTTGGGTATATATTGGGAACTAATAACAAGCAAGACACAAAGAAGTCAAAATTATTATTTATAGCTTATTTATTTTCCGAGTTGTTAATCAATGAAATGAAGTCCTCTTTGGAAGCAAGAGGAAGTATAGATTCGATTTTGCCACACAAATAAATGATAATTAAAAGTCGTTTTTTTATTGATCAAATGGAACGGTTGAACTGGAAGCAGTATAAAAATCAGTAGCCCCAACAGCTTCCATAAAACGGAGCACCTGCAAGATGTAGGAAGTGTAGTGGAGCAGTGTTTTTCTGTGGTACAAAGCACGCTTTTGTACGAGTTATACATCCACATGTACAAAATTATAGATACGTAGTGAGCCTAAAGGATACTTGCATCCCCAAATCCTTTGTACTCATCAGATGGGCAATTTTGACATCTTTTGGAAGTTCCTTCTCTATAATTTCGAGATAATCGTTTATTTCACCCACTACTTCATTGGCATTGGAACCTGCCGTTTGAAATATCATGCAAGTGGCTGCCGGATGCCCGTCTATCTGTCCGTTGATAACATAGTTTTGTGCACCCAGCTTAATGGTTGCCACATCTTTTAACCGGAGAACTTCTCCGTTGGGTAACGACCGGATAACCATGTTTCCAAACTCTTCGGGTTTTTCAAGCCGCCCTTTGTATTTCATTGTGTATTGGTGTACGTTTTTGGAATTTTCCTCCAACGAGCCGGTTGCGACCTCCAAACTCTGTTCTCCCAATAAAAAGGACTCCAATAACCGGAAAATCCCCGCCACCAATAAGGTGAAGCGGTGTATCCCACAAAATGGTAGGTACTGGTGTAATCCCAAGTCGGCCTTCTCCTTGCTTGCTGCACGACTGTAACCCCGTTCCTGCATGTTATGGTGACAGGTGTTCAAGATTTGTCAAGATATTGTAATATTTTATCTTGTCCGATAAACAGAATACTGTCTGCCAGATAATATGACCGGAACTGACTGAAATCCGTTTCCGGATCATAATCAGTCATTACGCGGTAGTCGGCATCCAGTTTATTCACTTCTTCATCTTTTTGGCAGGAGTACAGGGTTCCTGCCAGGAGCATGAATACCCCTATGTACAATTTAGCTGTCATACTTTTCTTGGTTAGTTTGTTTAATGATCAGAAAGTTGTTCCTTTAAATACGGAACTTTCCTTGAACGGAACCAGTTGCCCGTCCAATGTAACATTGAGAGAATTGAAATTGGGGATAATCGTTGCTGTGGCACGGTTGTCCGAAGGACTGAGTGTCACTGTAACTTGTGCCGATATACCATTTCCGGTGACATTCATGGAAAGGCGGGTGATGCCTTTCTTGTCTGTTTCCATTTTCAATCCGGTCGGAGTGCCTTCCACTGTGATACCACCCACGCCGTTGGGACCGCCGCCTGATTGGAACGGTGAGATTTGCACGGTCGCTCTCCCGTCATGCAAGGCAATGAAGTTGGTGGTAGAATTTACATATCCATGTTCACCATGCTTTAGTGTCAGTTCGTCACTTTCCAGTACAAACTCTTTCCTTTGCAAAGCATTTTCGGCCTTTATATGGACAATCGAATCCATCAAGTGTCGTTCCTGTCTGGCTATTAAACGTGCATTCTCAATGAAATCTTTCCATTGTTGCAATTCACTTTTCTTTCCTTTCTGGGCATTGGCCTGTATCGCTCCTGTTATAAAAAGAAGGAGCAAGATTTTTTTTAAACATTTTGCTACCATATATCATCAAATATTAAATTGTTTACGGTAGCAAAAGTCGTCATTTCGGACAATTAGCTCTTGTCTGTAAATGTCAAAGCCATTTGCCTTTAGAAGTCTATGACCATAGAATATTTCAGGGTCACTGATTCCTGAACTCTTTTGGGGTCATTCCCACATACTGGTGGAATACGCGGGAGAAGATTGAAGGGTTCGGGTAATTCAATTTTTCCGATATTTCGGTAATACTGATGGTCGTTGAACGTAATAACAGCTTGGCTTCACGCATAATAAACTCAATTACCCAAAAATGAAAAGTCTGTCCAGTGGATTTCTTCAGTACACGCATCAGATACTTATCCGATATATATAATTTATCGGCGTAAAATGAAACAGACCGTTCTTTCTTGTAATGCTGATGGAGTAGAAAGAAGAAATGATCTGTCAATTCGTCTTGTCGTGTATTTGATACCGACACATTTTTACCGGAATATAACCTGCTGATTTCAAGAATAAAGGAAAACAGCAATCCTTTGGTAATGGCAATGTACTCATTGCTTTCCTGATAACGTTCAGCTATCAGGTCATAGTATTTCTTCACCAGTTGCCTCTCTTTATCTTTTAACTGTAAGCAAGGATTTTTTCCTACATATTCTGAAATATCTGCCTTTAGTAATAAAGGAAAATCCGAGAGGAATTCAAACTCGAACCAAAGATATTCAAGTAGCAAATCTTCTGTATGAGATATTTGTCTGACCAGATGGTTTGGATACAGATATATCAATGTCCCGGTATATATTAAATGGTTCTTCCCGTCAATTTCAATCATGGCTCCACCTTGTAAGACTATAGCGAGAAAAATCTTATTTGAGGGAGTACGTTCCGCTTCCTTTTCCGGAAATAATACGGATAAATGTCCGGTGGAAGGACATATTCCAAACTTGTTTGTCATATCTTTATTAATTGGCATCGAATATAATACAAGTAAGTTCATACAAATATAAAAGGATTTTACGGATTATTGTTTATCTGCTTGCAAATATCACGAAATGGACAATAACAAATTTGTCTCTCAGCTTCAAAGCCGTTTACAGGAGAAAGTCAGACTAAAATAGATTTCTCTAATCAACATTTGGTTACTATCCGGACAATCCAGACATGGAAATGGACAAAAGGATGTGACAGAATGTTATGAACTTTGCAGCAGAAAATAAAAGTATAAATAAATTATGATGAAAGAAACTTTAAACTCAAAACTGTATATCCTGGTTGTTATCGGGATTGTTTCAGCTTTTGGTCCGTTTGTGACCGACTTTTACCTGCCAGCCCTTCCGGTGCTGGCCGGATATTTTGATACTACGGCATCGCTCATACAGCTTAGCCTGACTTTTAGTATGGTTGGACTGGCCGTCGGGCAGTTGGTTATCGGGCCGTTGAGTGACAAGTATGGACGTAAAAAAACATTAATGGCCTCCCTTGTCCTGTTTTGTATATCCACAATAGGTTGTTTATACGCTTCGGATATATATGTATTTATCTTCTTCCGATTGCTACAAGGATTGTCCGGAGCCGGTGGAGTAGTTATTTCCAAATCCATCGCCACGGATCTCTACGAAGGGAGAGAGCTTACTCGCTTTTTTTCTATGCTTAGCTCCGTGCAAGGCATTGCCCCGGTTTGTGCCCCCGTATTGGGGGGTGTTTTATTGGAAGTGACTGACTGGAAAGGTATTTTCTGGATATTGGTATTGATAGGCATATTATTGATTATGGCATTGGCCTTTTTTAAAGAGTCCTTGAATAACGAGCAACAACATTGCGGTGTGTTTGCCACATTTCGGAATTATATACCTGTGTTTCAAAATGCTCAGTTTATGCGCTATGTATTGGTACAGGCGTTCGCTATGGGGGTAATGTTTACATATATTGCTGCTTCTCCCTTTATCTTTCAGGAGCATTTTAACATGTCCCCGCTGGCGTACAGCCTGTGTTTCGGTGCCAATGCGATAGCCATAATGCTGGGCAGTCTGACGGTTTCATTATTCCATGACGCAACCGATGCATTGCGTGTAGGTTCTATAGGATTCGGGATAATGAGTTTGTTTGTAGCCGCAGCTTTATTTTTCTCCACTTCCGTGTGGCCGGTGGAAGTATCGCTGTTTGTTTTTATGCTCTTCCTGGGAGTAATATTGCCCAGTTCTACAACACTTGCCCTTGATTTGGAGAGAAAGAACTCCGGAAACGCCTCTGCATTGCTTGGATTTTTGATGTTCCTGTTCGGTGGAGTGCTTTCTCCCTTGACCGGATTGGGAAATATGCTCTATACAACCGGAATTATCATCGTTGCTTGTTGCATCGGTACATGGTTTTGCAATCATATTGCAACCTCGCATATCGCTTTAAAGGTAACCAAACAATAAAGGAGATTCACAAATGAAAAATAAAATGATTCCAGACTATCCTATTATGTATAAGATGAATTTCACCAACGGGCGGCTTATGAAATTCCAATTTGATGATTTTTTATTCTTATATGTCTATTCGGGAGAAGGAACAATGTGTGTGTCAGGGATTAATCACCCGCTGAGCAAAGGATGCGGCTGGATATTGGCCCGTAACGAACATATTTCATTTCACACGGAGAGTTTCATGCAAGTAGTACATATCCGCATATCGGAAGAGGCTGTAACAGAATATCTGTTACGTGCTACGTCTCCGGCTATGACAGATGCAGAAAATGAAGTGGAAAATGAAGATATAAATGTAATGACAGTAACCAATCATGTACTCCTTCAGGGCCTGATATCAGGCATTGAAGCTGGTGTTGATAATAATTTCCGGGCTAACCAACCATTGACTTATCTCAAGATACAGGAGTGCATAAATGTCCTGACCTATCTCCGTCCGGGATTACATAATTGGTTTTCTCGTATGAACAGCTTGCAGAGAATTAATTTGAAAGATTTCATGGAGTGTCACTATCAGGATAACCTGCCATTGGAACAACTGGCGCAGGCTTCTGGACGTAGCTTATCTACATTCCGCAGAGACTTCTTAAAAGTGTTTGGTACGACACTCGGAAAATGGTTGTTGACAAAGCGACTGGAAGAAGCTTATGTACTCATTAAAGAAAAGAAAATCAAGCCGTCAGAATTTCTATTGGATTTAGGATTTGAAAGTTTCTCACATTTCTCCCATAGTTTTAAGGCGTATTTTGGCATACAACCCTCCATTCTGTTAAAAGAAAGTATTGTGAAATAGAAATGAAATTTAAATAAAATATAAGTATATGGTATTGACCGCATTGCCCTTTTCTCTTAAGTATTGTTCAAAATTACGAAAGAATGTATAGGTAAGATCCTTGAAGTCCAGCCCGGAGCAAAAATCATGCAGGACCGCCAGTGTCGAGTGCAGGTTGTCCTTGGTGGACTGCTTCTTGTCCGAATTGTCAATGGCTGATTTGGCGAAAATGGAGAAGCTGACATTCACGGCACTTTTCTTTTTGACGGCATCTTTCAGTAAAGAGAGTGTGGCAGGTATTCCGCGTTTCCAATACCCCAACTCTATGCCTTGCAGATACAGGATGTATTCATAGAGCATTGCGTTCAACTCATTTGACTGGGGATGGTTAATGACTTGTACCCCTTCACGGCTCCAGCACTCTGGTTTGAGGTACACGTTTGTCTTCAGGTAGATTTTTCTTTGGTTTAAATAGGTTTCAACCTGTACAAGGGTCGTGCCTTGCCTGTTTAGTGTGTTCTGGCGGTTATATACAAGACGGTATCTGATTTTATCCATTTTTCTGCAAAGGTGCTATTTAATGCACAAACGACAAAAAAATGGAGTGCAAATTACCGACTTTCTATAAGAACATTACATGATCAAACAATGTTGTGTGAAGAATAGTATATGGTTGTTACAGTATAAAGGACGCAAAGAATATCCGCATCCTTTATATATTTAAATTAAATAGAAATCTCAATTCCGATCCCAAGTACCGTCAGACTTGATTTTTTCAACATTGGAAACAAGGGAATTGTAATTGGTTTCCATGGTTGGAATAACCGCAGTCCATGCATTTTTATCGGCAGGACCGTAGTTTCCTCCGGTTGTGGTGTTCTTCTCGGCAAAATAAGTGGCCCAGCTTCCGCCTTCTGCCCAGGTTTTGCGGACCATCGGGTCTCCCCAGCGTTTTAGGTCGAACCAGCTGTGGCCTTCGTTGCAGAGATCAAATTTACGGTATGCTTTAAGCTCCTCCCAAAGACTGTCACCACTTTTTGTGCAGGTATAATCCGCATTATAAGGCTTGACGGTCTGCTCAAGAAGTGCGCGTACGGCCTGTTCGTTACCTAAACGGTACTGTGCCTCCGCCTCGTTATACATCATTTCAGCGGCACGGAAAATAGGAATACATCCGTCTCCTGTCCCGGATTTTACAATGAACTTGGTGGAGAGATAATAGAAGATTGTCGTGGTGCTGTATATGCGTCCGGCGAACTCCTTCTTCACACGGTTGTAGAAATCACCTTTGGTCACCTTACCCGAGCCGCTGACTTTGGAAACATCGCCCACTTCTTCCGGAGTCGGAATGGCATAAATGGCGAGCCGCTTGTCTGCGGGATCAATCGGATCTACTATCTGTTTGCTTATACATGGTGGATAAGTGCGGGATGCAGAACCGAGACAGCTGGCGCTCATATAGTTATAGAATGAATAGTAATGAACAGGCTGTGTGTCATCCTCGAACACCTCCCATATCCATTCTTGATTGGCTGTGTTGAATCCTGCCTTATACTCATCGGGAGTCATGATGGAGTAGTTCCTGCGAGCTTCCTGTGAATGGGTGATGACCGTCTGCCAGTCATTACGTATAAGAGCTGCCCGTGAATAGACGGCATGGGCCACATCAAGGTTCGCCATCCACCTCTTGTCCACATCGACAGGCCGATCGTATCCGCATGATGTGAAAAGGCTGATGGCCTCATCAAGGTCATGGTAGATCAGTTCGAATGTCTCCGCCATAGTGGAGCATGGCATTTCGTCATTGTTTACTGTGGTACGCAGTACAAGACCGCGCTGCAAGCCGTCTGCATCTGTCCATCTTCGACTGTACAGCTGTGAGAGCATGGTGTAGGAGTAGGCACGGTAGACCAGCGCCTGTGCCTTTATATAGTCCCATTTACGTTGCTCCGCCACGTTGGCAAGCCCCGTCTTGCAGTTGTCTAGAATCTGGTTAGCATTTCTGATGAGTTTGTAATAGTAGTACCATGTTACATGGATGTTGCTGTTCGTACTGCTGGTAAAATAGTTGCCTTTCGCGAGATTCTGCCAGCCGGTGTAGCTGCCTTTCTGTATCACATCTCCAGGATATTCGCCCTGATACGCATAAACGGTACCTTCTCCGTTGTACCCCTGTGTGTCCAGGTACTGTGTGCTCATGATCCGACCCAGTCCGTTCACGGCGTATTGTGCGGCATCGGCATTCTCAAAAATCACCTCGTCTGAAACGCTTGATTCCGGACTGAGTTCAAGATACGAATCTGAACAGGCTGCTGTACAGAAAAGCAGAATTGCCATTGAAACTATATCATATATCTTTTTCATCTTTCCAAATGTTAAATGGTTGCATTAATACCGAATGTGAAGACACGGGCCGGAACCAGATAGTTGCTCTGGCCGCCACCTATTCCCATCATGGGGTTCATACCTTTACGGGCCGACCAGAGGTGTATGTTCTCGGCCGAGAATAAGAAACGGACAGTGGAAAGGTTGACCTTTGCTGTCCATCTTTTCGGAAGAGTGTAACTTATATTTAGATTCTTAAAGCAAAGATAGTTACGGCTGACCAACCAGCGGTCACTTCCAGCATTATTGTCGGTACTGGTCAGATTATTGATCTCGGGATTGGTGTTGGGATTGATACGTCCATTGCCGTCCACAGCCTTGTTTGCCGCATAATATCCGGCATAGTTCGCCTCTGATGTAGTCTGGCCTGCTGCAATAGCAGCATTGTAGGCGTCATCATAGGCATTCTTGTAAGTGGTTATCATGGCATTGGACCTGTCGTTGATCCGCCAGGCGTTGTTGTACAGGTCCACATGGTAATTTCCGGCACTTTGTCCGGGTGTCATCAGGCTGGAATAAGGGCTGTCGTATATCTTTCCACCAAGCGAATAGGTGAACATTGCAGATATGTTGATGTTCTTCCAGCGTATGTTTGCCGAGAAGGAACCGTATGTGGTAGGAAGCGCGCTGCCTGCCCATTTCTTTTGGGCATAGGTGGTCTTGAGCACATAATATTTCCCGTTGATCAGCCTGTAGTTCTCGGGAGCAAGCTCGGTGGCTCCCTGGACGGGATTGCCGTTGGCGTCCCACATCAGTTCTCCTTCATCGTTGAGTTTCTGCTTGCCACCAAGCTGTGACCCGTCAGGAAGTACAATATAATAATCATTAAGATTTGCCTCGTAAAGCGACTGTCCATCCATCTCGTCCACTCCTGCCCAATGGTATGTATAGTAGTCATATCGTGACTTGCCTTCGGAGATGAGATAGCTGCCGGAAGTTATGCCGACAGGCAGGTCCTCCCTTTGTCCAAGCTTTCCTGATGGATCAATGGGATATACGGTTTTCTTTTTATTCTGTTCGGGAAGTTTGACGATCTTGTTCTTGGTGGTGGTAAGGTTTGCGGATACGCTGACAGTCCAATCCTTGCTCTTCACGATATCGAAATCAGCGGAGATCTCCCAGCCGCGGTTGGAGATTGTACCTATGTTCCTGTCTGTGGTTGATGTGGAGGAACCTGTGCTGGTACCTCCTGCTGAACTGGGGGCATATACGCTGAAAATAAGGTCCTTATTCCTTTTGTCAAAATATTCAACGGAGAGATTCAGTCGGTTGAACAGACGTCCTTCAACAGCTGCGCCCCATGATTCTCCGGTTTCCCAATGCAGGTCTCTTGCCGGATTCTGACTTACAACGTATGCCGGCTTGGAATTCTGGGTCCATGATCCGTAAAGGCCATAATATGCGTAGTAACCGGAGCCGGAATCATTACCTACCTGTCCCCAGCTTGCCCGCAACTTGCCCTGATTGAGCCATCTATATTTTTTCATAAACTCCTCGTTGCTGAAGACCCAGTTGGCACCCAGCGAACCGAAGTTTCCCCACCGTGATTCCTTTGCGAAACGGCTGGAACCGTCACGGCGGAATGAGGCTTCGATATTGTACCGGTTGTCATATCCATACTGTACGCGCGCCAGATAGGATTCAGTGCGGTAGCGGGTTTTGTATCCCGAGATACTTGCCATTTCAGAGAAGTTGGAAAGCGCATACCTGTTTGGAAAAGCCTCGTTGGTCTTGCTTGTATAGGTATAGTCATAACGATAGCTGTAGTTCTCGTGCCCAAGAAGGACTTCGATGTTATGTCTGTCATTATAGGTCATGTTCCAGCGCAGCTGCTCCTGTAGAGTCCAGTTCTTGTAGGTATAGAGGGTTTTGGCAAGAGCCCCGTTGCGACCCGAGATGGAACCGTCCTCGGAAACAGTACCACGTGCATCACCGATGACCGCATTCTCGTATTTGTAATAATCGCTGTTACGTGTGTTCACATTTGCTTTAAGGGTTGCGGTAAAGCCGTAGGGCAGCACGAGATCAAGATAACCTATCCCGTTGAGTGTATTGCGTATTGTCCGACTATCATTCAATTCCGACTCCCATATCACGTGGCGGTCACGGTTCTGATTGCGGGTTATGACCTCCTGAGGGTTTCCGTTCTGGTCGTAGATGATATAGCTTCCGCCGTCCCATTGCGGGTTTCCGGCACCGTCAAGCACATAATCCCCCTTATTCACCTGTATGGGGGTTCCGGCATTGTCATATACCGTTCCAGTTTCCGTATAGTGCGAGTGTACCGGGTAAATGGGAGCCATATAGCGGCAGAAATAGAAAGGATTGCTGTATGATGACGAGCCGTCCCCGACACCGTTTGACGTGTTCTGGAACTTCTGATGTGAGGCGTTGATGCTCATGCCGGCCCGTAACCATTTCACAGGTTTGATGTTGACAGCCATGCGTCCTGTCAGACGGTCAAACCCGGAATCTTTCATATATCCGTTCTCATCAAGATAGGAGAGTGAGAAGTAATAGTCGCTCTTGCTTGTAGCACCCGATCCCGAGAACTGGTATTCCGAACGATATCCTTTGCGTGTGGCCTGGTCAAACCAGTCCAAATCGCCGGCATACCCGTCAATGATAGAGGCGTCGGCAGCCATTTTCCCATCGAGGGTGAAAAGCTGGTCGTCTGGTTTGTTGAAGATGTTGACATAAAGTCTGTCGGGAATAAGTGTGCTGTTCACGGCATTTAAAATTGCCTGTTTGTCCGTACGGTCACCTCCGCCGTGTACGAATGCGTTGGCTGCGTTCTGGTATTCAACCTCCATGAACTGGAAGGGATTGGTACGCTCATATTCCGGCAGGGCACGTTCGTACCAGCCCTGGTTGGTCTTGAAATTGAACTGGATACGTTCACTCTTTGACTTTTTGGTTGTGATCAGAATCACTCCGTTTGAAGCCCGGTTGCCATAGAGTGCGGCCGAAGCGGCATCCTTCAGAATGGACATTGTTTCAATATCCTCCATATTAAGGTCAGAGATGTTTCCTCCGTACGGAACGCCGTCTATCACATAGAGGGGAGAGGTACTACCATTTACTGTGCCGATACCTCGGATAAGCACTGTGGGGTCACTTCCAGGCGAGCCGTAGTTGCCTGTGACCGTAATACCCGGTGTGGAGCCTTCAAGGGCTGAAGTGACGGATGTCACAGGACGTTTCAGGAGTTCCTCATTTCTGACCTGGGTGATGGCACCGGTAATCGAAGACTTTTTTTGCGTGCCGTAAGCGACAACAACAACTTCGTCAAGTGCCTGGCTCTCTGCCGTAAGCTCGATTGTCATTTCTCCGGGAGTGATAGCAACTTCGCGAGTTGTCATACCGACAAAAGAAACAGTGATTGTTTTGACATTGTCGGGGATTTCCAAGGAAAAATGACCTTCAATGTCAGTGATTGTCCCCTGTTTTGTACTTTTGACAAAAATGGACGCTCCCACGATGGGTTCCTTGTCAGACGAGTCTATAACCCGCCCCTTTACAATTTTTGCCATTACCGTTCCTGTCATAAGGAACAGGCATGCCAACAAGAACAACAAATGTTTTTTCATGGTCGTTTAATTTTTGAATATTTAAAACGGTTTGTTTTTGCTTCTCAAAGCTAATCAAATTTATATAATAAAAAAACATTTTGCTTAAAAAAATTAATTTGGGATAAAAATAATGTTCTGGAATGCTAATCCTTGGGTTGGAGCTATAGTTTTATAGACTAGATTGATTGTTAATGGATATTTTTGATAAGTCCAGCTTTGGTATACAAAGATTCAGAAGTAAAGACAAGCTCTGATTAGCCGGACTAGGGTTTGAGACAAAGGAGGTGAATTCTAAGTCTTCTTTATCATAATTTGAAATGAGTCCGTAATTTGCTAAGGCTATGCAAAATTTCTTATTGAATATCACCTTTTATTCATTTATGGTCATGGCATTGATGGTGCTCATGATATAGACA
>NZ_JBCOCI010000062.1:0-4239 GCF_040929485.1 Phocaeicola sp. RTP21198st1_B8_RTP21198_201120
TCACACTCCGGTGAAGCTCCCACTCTTCAAAGAGCCTGAGCTTCATCTCCTGCTGGTAGTCACGAAGACAATCGTTCTTGCAATACATTATACGGATGCCAGTCGCTACCGACAACAAAAACAAGGAAGGCCGCATACGTTATCGCATACAGCCTATAGTAAATATTCTATCTTTATAAATTTATTTTATCGGCGGTTATGAACTGTTCCTCCACCGAATTCAGACAGGACCTATTATTGTCTATCCCTCTATAATCCAATCACTCAAAGTGTGACTTTCCGAGTCAAAGTTTATCCCCACCTTCACTACGGGAAGTCCGCAAAACGGAAAAGAATAAAGGTAACGAACGGTAACCGTCATATTATAAGTATCCAACCCCTATGGCAATAGTCCTTATCTCCTGTATTCACTGGGGTTTGGGATGTATCGTAAGATTGAATTGTAAATATTTGATTTTAGCCACTGAAAAGTGCCTAAAAAACATTTGAGCTAATAAATTAAGCGATTTCTCAACGATTGGCCCATGCCAATCCGATATTATGGAGAAGGGTAAGATTAACAAAATGAAACATACTATTCCACCAACGATAATAAACTTTTCATCTTTTTGATTAAAAGTTCAGTTCGGTTAAAAAGAGGTTTTACATCTTCTTCAGCCCAATCGAACATGTCATCATAATCACCGGCATGACGCATATTCTGTAAACGAGAGACCAAACGCATCTCATCTTTGTCCAACAACCCTTTAGTTGCAAATTCCTGCCCCAACAAACAAATTACACCGCTATGGGTCTTAGATGTAAAACCTTTATCTATCAATAATGCGGAAGCCATGTGGAAGACAGCATAATACAAACGATTTGCAACCAAATTCCAATGATTCATGGTAGCATTGTCCGAAGCTTCAATAAAAACGCTATCAGCCTTTTGAACACGGTAAGCAATAATAGATTTCTTTTCTTCTATACTTAGTGGCATAATTCAATTCCCTCCTGTTCTACATTCTTATAAAAAAGAGTGAAACTCCGTCTTTGCCAATCTGTATAAGTATATATCAATGGATTGATATCCGCACCGATTTTCCAACCTAATTCAACCAGTGGATAAGCTACACGGTCAAAATCTTCATTATATATGCGAGATTTGTCCAATAAAATAAGAATATCCCAATCGGACTCATGATGTGCATCCCCACGAGCCTGAGAACCGAATAAAATGACACGACTCCCTGAAGGCATCACCTGACGAGCCGTTTCACGAATGGAATGGATAATCTCATTTTTTTGCATAATAGTATTAGCTTAATATATTGTATGACAAAGAAACAAATTATATTCCGCTTATCCAATAATGAAGCAATTATATTTTATTTTTTTATGTGTAAGCACTCAATTTAGGGCATCCCCCTTCGAAAGGGCACTTTTCAGTGCCCTAAACCGAGTTTTGTTAATTAATTAGTTTTGAATTTAACATTGGCTGGCAGCCAAAGTGATTTTGTCAGGAACCATGTTAACATAATCCCTGCACCCGTTAAAGATATTTTTGAAAAAAGTTCCGATGAAGTTCCAGATAGAACTGCCATGAAGCTTTACCGTTCCTATCACACTGTGATAAGTTGCTGCCATCTCTGCACCGGCATCACTACCATAATGAAGTGAATTGTTGCGTTGAGTGGTCAGCTTTCGAATGGTTCGCTCAGCCAGGTTGTTGTCTATCGGTAATTCACCATCATCCAAGTAAGCAAAGATCTCTTTCCAGAACCGGTTCAGATAATTGAGAGCTTCTCTATAATACCGGCTTCTAAATTCTGAATCCTTTGACTGTTCACTATCTAACAAACTGCGCAGCTCTATCAGGAGTTCCTTAGTTTCCAGGCTTTGCCTTTCCCACAACCGTTCTTGGGAAGTTAATCCGGCATCATCGTATTTACGCTCCCTCATAAAGAACTCCTTTAAAATTTTGGAAAAACGTTCTGCAGTCGGTTCACCACCCTGATTGGAAGCCTTGACAAACTTGTTCTTGGCATGAGACATACAAACCTGGTGTACAGTATCTTTAAACCGGGCTGATTTCAGTTCATTGCCGATAAATACATAAGCATTGTATCCGTCGGACATTATACTCTTCAATTCTGCATCGCCCAAAAAGTCTGTAAGTACATCACGACCACGCGAGCCATTCTCATAGAAGAAAATGGCTGTTTTCCGGGCCTTATTGACCAGAACCCAAATGTAGCACTTCTTATAGTGATCGTATTTGCGCACTTTACACCGGGTCTCGTCGCAGTTCACTATCGAATCTTTTTCCAAAGCTATAGACTTCAATACACAGACCAGTTCGTCCAGGTATGTCTTACCTTTCTTAAGCCAGTTGCGCAACGTGTTTTTAGAAATGGTCATGCCCATATCTGTCAGCCATTGGTGAAGAAGACCAAAAGTCACATTCTTTACATAAACTTCGTAGGCGATAGCCTGCAGAAATTCAGGAGTGGCCCTAGTGCCTTCAAAACTAGTTACTACATCCGGATGGCCTTCAGAAGGGAAATAGCCCCACTTCGGCTTTTTACCAGGCTCTGCATAATGAACCATCTCAAAACATTCTTCCGTAAGGAAAGTACGGAAACTGAACACCCGTACCATTCTCCTTTCAATGATCCGACCGGGAACCTTTGTCAAATCGGAAGGATGCTCTGTCGCCTCTCCGGCTACTCCCATCGTTTTATAACCGTCAGGGCGATTGGACAAGTCACGGTCTTTCCCGGAAGGCTCTTTTAACTCTTGGGATGGAACATGACCAACCGAATCCGTGCGAAGCGTATCATCGGTTCCATCATAATCATCCTTCTCCTTCCGGCGGTCTGAATCACTTGTTTTAGCTTTAGATTGTATCTTTTGACGTCTATCACCAAAACGTTCCTGATTGGCATAATCAAGTTTTTCTTGAAGCGATTTTATCTTACGTTCAGCCGATTTGCGAAGTTTATGCTCTTCTGACAACCGATTCTCAAGGTCAGCATGTTTCGATTGCATGGATGACATCTGATCCTTCAGTTCTTTCATCTGAGCCATAAAATCCTCTAAAACAAGCTTCATGGCATCACCTGTCAACCTGAGATCCTGATTTTGCTCAGCAAGGTATTGTATGTATCGGTCTTTCTGATCCTCTGCCATACCTGCACTATAATTTATAGGGTTGCGTGAGTAGGTTTCCCTACTCAACAACTCTCGTTTTGTTTTAATTATATCTTGCAGATCGATCATACTTAAACCTTTGAGTTACAGCATTAAAGGTAATAAAATAATCGCAAAACCGCAAGTGAATAAATAGATTGATTATCTGATTTTTAATGTTTTAACTATAGGATTCTCAAGAATCAAAACCACGTCCTTCCAGGCAATCCGATAAACAGTATCTGCCCCGTTCCGCTCCACTTTCATGAACTGATAGCCTGCCACAAACTTCTTTTCAAACAGACTATATGAACGATTATCAAATGAAAACATACGGACTATTCTGCGATTGCGAGACATGACTATAAAGACGTCTCCATCATTGGGCTCACGGTGAAGCCGTTCACGAATGATAGACAGCACACGGCTGTGTTTACAACGCATATCGGTGAAATCACGGACATAATAAAAATGATTCAGACCGGTAACACTCAGCATAACCCCTCCAGTTTCTCTACCATACGAACCAAATCCGGATAGCTTAAATTCTTTTGGGACAAATGCAAGCCATTGCTGATACGAATCTCAACCCAAATACGAACAGGGTGATCAGTTCTGCCTGGTGATACCGGTTGAGGTTGATCAATGGCACTGGATTGTTCCTCATGACCGATTACAGGAGCACCACCAACCTGGACTTCAACTACTTTTTTCCGGGTATCCCTGTACCATTTCTGAAAGATGTTATAAGGAACTTTGTTCTTAACGCAAAACGATTGGAGAGATTCTCCATGAGGCAAAGCCTCGGTCTGGTACTGAAAGTAAAACCTTTCAAGATCTTCACTGCTATACATAAATTCTAAAATTTTTGTTCGCAGCGAAGATAGAGGTTTAAATTATGAGCCAATTTTTGACTGCTTACCATTCAGTTTTCTTCCGGTTTTGTTTATTCCCAATTTTCAACAACAAGGTCGGGAATACGAGCCAAATGTCCGACATTGGCAGTTACCATAACCAGTCCTTTTTGCAAAACTGTCGCTCCAATTAAAAGATCAAAATCATCAATCC
>NZ_JBCOCI010000062.1:4248-16114 GCF_040929485.1 Phocaeicola sp. RTP21198st1_B8_RTP21198_201120
ATCGCCTTAGGTCTCGTGGGCTCGGAGATGTGTATAAGAGACAGCATCAATCCGTTGCCCCTGGCGTTCCAACAAAGCTTTTATGTGTCCATAATTCTCAAAACATGAATAAATAGGCAATACTTCAAACTGCCTGAGCACATTATTCACATCCTCAAAATTTTATTTTCTTCCACCTTTAGCAGCTCCATAAAAAAGTTCCGCTATTGATATTTCAGACACATAGCAATTAGGAAATCCTACTTCCAAAATATGTTTTCTGACTTTTCCTTTATTTCTAAACATCGAAATAAGGACATTGGTATCAAGTAAATATTGGGCCATATTTACCAAGTATCTACTGTACGTATAAAAGTACGTGATTTACGTAAATCGTCTGCATATTCCTTAGCCGACATATTTTCGCCCCAATCACCTTCGTAACAAGCAAAAGGATCTTCCATTTCAATATTTCGCTCTTTTGTATGTGCATTTCTGATGGAATTCGTCAATTTCGCAATCAAATCCAACTTTTCATCTACACTCAGTGAAGACAATACACTCATGTACATATCTGTTATACTTATATTTCCAACCATAAACCCTCCTTTTTTACAAAGGAACAAAATCTATTCCGGAAATCCTAATCGGATAATCTTTTTTATCATTTCAGATCACGGCTCTTTCATTTAAAAGATGGCTAGATTCTCAGAAATAGTTCTATTTTATAGGGAAAATGTTTATCTTTGCGCATAGCGATGCCGAAGCACCGCTTGCGGTGTTTCTTTTTCATCGTTATTATTTTTTTTAGAGGCGGGAACGGTCTTATTTGGCATCCCGCCTTGATTTTTGCCACGCAAAAACAAGTGATATTTTATTGATTCACAACATTTTCTGCTTAATAACATAAAAAAAAGGAACACCGAATTTTCCCTAAAGGGAGCCTCATGGAACGACTGATGGAATTTGCCTCGTCAGTCCCTGATTTCCGAAGAACAGCCAAAGGCAACCACCGTCATCGCCTGGATGACATACTGATTCTGATCGTGCTCGCGCGTGCGTCAAAATGTGTCGGACGCGCCGGGATTGTAGAGTTCGGCAAGCACAATCTGACGCGATTTCGTAAAATGGGTCTTCTGATGAACGGCGTTCCCTCTGAGCCTACGCTTTGTCGTGTGGAGAAAGGCATTGATTCGCTTTGTATGGCTGAGAGGATGACGGATTTCATGGATGCCTTCCGCAGGGAACTCATCAGCGGTCGGGATATAATATGCGTGGACGGAAAGGCAATGCGAGGCACCTTGCTGCAAAACGGACGTAATCCCGATATAGTCCCGGCATATTTGTTCAACGCCGGTATCACATTGATCACGGAAGCGTGTCGGGAAAAGAGCAATGAGATAACAGCAATCCCGCAGTTGCTTGACAAGTTGGATATTGCAGGAGATGTGGTCACAGCCGACGCCATCTCCATGCAAAAGGAGATTATCGACAAAATCAGGGAGAAGAATGGAGATTTTGTCATCGAACTCAAGGCTAACCGGCGGTCGTTGCGCTATGTGATTGAGGAAAGAATCAAAACACGCCGCCCTTGCAAACTTACACGGAAGATGCACTTCTTGAGCACGGCAGGATTGAGATGAGGACTTATCGTGTGTCTGACGGAATGGAACTTATCGCAGACAAAGAAAAATGGGGAGGAAACCTGACCGTGGTGCAATTTGAGTCTGACACGGTGAAAAAATCCACAGGAACGCATGTCTGTAAAAAAAGGCTGTATGTGTCGAGCTGCCTCCTGGGGCGTCACACCCGGGTGCCGTGATACGTAGTCACCAGTCAATGGAAAGCATGCATTGGGGTCTTGATTCCAACTTCTTGCAGGATAAGATAAAACGCAAGTCCATGAAAGCAGCCGGGAACCTGAACACTCTGCAATGATTAGTCGGCTCAGAACGAATCGGGTAAGGGCAACTTATCTATTTTTTTTTCTTTTAAATGAAAGAGCCGTGTATCCGAACCGATAATCACACAGCGATAAAGGAATCTTATATTTTTCCCACTCTCCTTTTTTTATTTTCTTCGATATCTTCTTGGCCGGCAGACAATAACAAAACATCGGATTCCCGGGAGCCTGCCCGTAACCTATCAACACATTATCCGCTTTTTCTCTTAAAGAAGCGGTTACTTCATCCAATTCATACGCGTCCCCCCGTGTTTGCGGAAACCATACACACAATAATTTCAGTTCCTTACCATCCGAAGTCCGGATGACAAGAATTTGCTTTTGTTGCAATTCGCAATGAAGCACTGAACGATTACAGCCAATAAACCTGCAAGCCATATTGGCAAATTTTTCATTATCCTGCGCCAATAAAGAAGAGGAGAAAAGAAAAAAGAACAAAAAGAAAAGTGGTATTTTATGTAACATATATTTGTGTTTTTATTTCAAATGTACTTTGAAAAAGATACCGCATGAAAAGTATTTGCAACGGTTCAATTCTACTACGGCATTGATATAATCTTTCCAAAAACCGTATTCCATGCCCACATTTACCTGATACTTCGCTCCATCAGGATTAAATGTCAAGTCCTCTTTTACGTCTGTATAGCCTGGGACAACTTCCGCCATCAGGTTGATGCCGTTCACTACCTTATGAAGCCAAGAACCGTCCTCCTTCAAATGGAAACGAAAGTTCGCGCCCATAGCAGGATCATTCAATTTATTGTCGAAGCGGTTGCTGTATATCCAAGACACGTGTGTACCCAAAGTGCCGAGATCCTCAAAATAAAAATGCTTGGTTACAGCCAGATAGTAACGGTTCCAGAAACCATTCCCGTATCCCTGTTCCGATTGACCGGACAATGAACCGCCGTTAGCCGAATCGCCTATCCCGTCATTAGCCCCAATCACCACCTGTGGAGTCCATTCCTTCCCCCACCCTTCTTTCCATAACCGTAAACGAAAATGGAAAGAACGGTCCTGGTTGATGAACTTGCCATAAGTAGACGGTACCCAATAGCCGGAGTTATTGCCGTAATCAGCGGGAACGGCCTTGTGTCCCGTACACAGATACCCGGCTTCCAGCCAAGGGAAAATGGTAATGTTGATATAATAGTTCCATGTGTCATACCACCAGCGAGACACGGTGGCGTGGCGGTTCAGCCAATTGCCGCCCGCCAGGAAAGTCTTGTCACGCTGCATATCCGCAGTAGGTAGGTTCATCAATCCCGTCGTGCCGTAATTTATCTGGGATATTGCCGTATTCACAGAAAAAAAAAAGCAGCACACCCCTATCCCTAATTTTATCTTCATTCCGGTATTCCTCTTATTCTTTTATTTTACCATTCAACTTATAGTGCTTCCATTTCTTCTTTTCTTCGTGCCGCATCATCATCAACATCAGTTTTACATCCATAAAGAGGAAATAAGTACCGGCCACCATCAAGGGCAACCACCAGCCGTATTCATGCCACACGGCCGCACTATTCACCACATAATACACTCCTGTCACACCTAGCCAAAACAACAGGGTAAGCACCAGCATACGTTTCCAAATAAGTTTCACCGCAAAGTGATAAAGACGAAAAGAAGGGATTATCATATCTTCGATTTATTATGCCGCAGAATCACCTTGTCCATATAGAGGTTCATCACCGTCCACACCACCACATCGCAGAGGAGCAGCAGCGTATTGTCCAAATAACTGACCAAGGCCATATTGGCCAGACAGAGCAGGAGCGAGATGCAGAGGATAGAAATCATCGCACGCCGGGGCGTAAAGCCCATGGCCAGAAACTTGTGGTGGATATGCGTCTTGTCCGGCATGAAAGGATCCCTGCCACGGCGCACACGGCCCAGCACCACCCTCACCACATCCAGACAAGGAACCAGCAGCACACTGAAGGCTATCAGCATGGCACCCTCGTAATTGATGCCCGCCTCATACGTGTTCATGGTGTACTGCACCGCCAGGAAACTCAGGATATAGCCTAGGGTAAGGCTTCCCGTATCCCCCATAAAAATTTTACGCCCCCTGTCCGCATTGCCGAACACGTTATAAAAGAAGAACGGCAGCAGTACCCCCACTGTGGCAAAGGCGAGTAACGCACTCATCCACCTGCCATCAATGACAGCCAATGTCCCGAAGACCGACAGCGCCACCATGCTCAGCCCCGATGCCAGACCATCGATGCCGTCTATCAAATTGACGGCGTTGGTGATGAAGACCACCAGCAGCAACGTCAGCGGAACGCCGATGAAGGAGGAGACATAGTGTATGCCCAACAGCCCATAGAAATCATTGATATACAGACCGGCCAGCGGAAACATGGCGGCGGCGACCAACTGTACCAGAAACTTCTGACGGTAACGCACCCCGATCAGGTCGTCCGCAATGCCCACAATGAATAGCAGTGTCAGCCCCGAACATAGGAGCAACGCCTGCGCCCAATACCGGGAAACGTTCACCAATGGGACCCATCCCGTCATGTCACAGACTCCTATCAGGAAAGTGACGGTAAACAGGACGGCAGGAAAGAAAGAGACTCCGCCCAGACGGGACACCGGCTTCTTGTGTACCTTACGCGCATCCGGCGTGTCGAACAGCCGCTTGCGGAGGGAGATGATTAGAATACGGGGGATGATGATACGGGCAAGAGCCACGGCTATAAGGAAGCCGAGGAAAATCAATACAATGTTTAGCATGATGTAATGTTTAGTTTCGGAGGTATTCGGTAAGCTTCAGACAATGGGCATTCCTCTTTTTTCTCTTCCGGTCAATAACCCACCCCCATTTATTGAAATACTTAATAACAGAACAAATATGATACTTCAATAACTTTCGATTCTTATACGAACCTTTCTCATATTCATGAAAGACTGAGACCTCAGGATAATACATTGTCCTGGTAACTTCCCCAACCCTACGGCATAAGTCCAAATCTTCGGCATACATAAAGAAACGTTTGTCAAAGCCACCTATCTGCTTCAACACATCGGTTCGTATGAACATAAAACAGCCGGATAAAGAGGGAACTTCCATTACCTTGTCATATCCACTCCAATGCATTTCATACCATGCATCACGCTTTTCTTGAAAAGCCTTGAATGGAATGAATCTTCTTCCAAACAAATCTAACGGAGTAGGAAGTAACTTACATAAATACTGAATCTCCCCATTCGGATATAGAATTTTGGGCATGAGTAGCCCACAATCCTTATTTTCATTCATAAATTGCGCTAGCTCTTCTACTATATTTCCATCCCAGTAAATATCCGGATTGATTATGATGTGATAATCGCTGCCTAAGTCTATTGCTCGATTAATGGCAACATTGTGCCCACTTCCGAACCCTAGATTGTCGCTATGAATATAAGCAATCCGTTCCGATGCTGATGCAAATTCACGCAAAGCATCATTTGTTGAGTTATCTATAATAAAAAACTTGTCTATCGAAGATTGTAAGACGCAATCCATCAAGCGAACTAAATCCTTACGAGACGTATGAAATGTAACAACCGCTGCTGTAATCATTTTTATATTAATATGTTAAAAATGCTAGATCCTATTTTAGGGTTATCTTTTTCTTTTATTCAATGCTTCAAATATCCTTTCAACTATATCAAAGTCTATTCCCTCATCAAATTTTCTTGCAAACATTCTATCTGAGGACATTAATTGCTCAAAATCCGCAGAACGAAATATATATGGATTGCCTTTAGTCCAATCTATATATCTCATGCATCCCTTATAATCATCATTTTTGTCATATACATAATCAAATAAAAGAGAATTTCCTATAATAGTCTGTTTATAGACTTCATCGGCACAAGAAGAAAATCGGTATTGTTTCATTATTATACTCTTTTTTGACAGTATCAAACCCACAGCCTTGTCTGTGACACTCACCCAATTGGGTCCCATTATGAGTTTATCATTCAGCTCATAATGATTATAATTCAAAATATTTTGCAAGAAAATACAAAAAAAACGGAGTAAATGCAACACTCTGTTTGCACATCTGTTTTTTATTCTTTGATACCTTGGGAAAATATGAATCTTGTTAATACGATTATCACATGTCATTCCTAATGAAAAACCAATAAATTCAGCAGGATAATGACCATCAAAAAAAGCATGAATTTCATCCTGGTCCTTTATTGGTAAATCACTACCACTTATCAGATGGTAATAAGAATAGCTTCCTTTGCAATATGCAGCATTAAAAAGGAGAAGTTCAACTTGTATCTGGGAAACGTCCCCCCACCTAACATCTATTTCATGAAAAACAGAAAGATTTGCATTATGGACGTTATTTGAGAAGTTTATGAGATCAGACTTGCGATCTATATGTAAATAAATATCATTTCTATTATCATCTAATAGAATTAATAGCCTTTCTAATATTTTCCAATTATTGTGGGCTATTATAAGGTATGCATGCTTTTTCATCGTAGCTCTGACTTATATTTATTAAATAATATGATTAAAAAGTACAGACATCTAACTAAATATTTCCACATCTATTATACACAGAATAGGTCAAATAAGCTGTTTTTTCCCAACTATATTTTAATTTTTGTTTTTCAGAATTTAAAATTAACCTTCTTCTTATTTCTTCATCACAATTCACAGTCTCTATAATTTCGGCTATATTCTGAACATTATAAGGATCTATATAAAGCGCTGCATTTCCTGCAACTTCAGGCAATGATGACAACTTACTGGTAATAGTTGGTACACCATAAGTTATAGCTTCTAAAACAGGCAGACCAAATCCCTCATAAATCGATGGATAAATGAAAGAATGCGCTCCAGACAATAATATAAATTTTTCTTTTGTAGTAACAAATCCCGTAAAAATAACATTCCCTTCCAAATTTAACTTTTCGACTAATTTAAATATTGACTCATAAAACCACCCCTTTTTCCCTACTATAACCAAATTATATCCTTTATTCTTTCTATTAAACTCATAAAATCCATTTATTAAATTAAGAATATTCTTTCTAGGCTCCAATGTTCCTATAAACAACATATAGTGGGATCCTACACCAAATTTCCTCTTCACTAATTCTAATTCTTGTTCTTCAACTTGTATCTTAGGAGAACATGACAAAGGTACAACATCAATTGAAGCTGATATTTTTGTACATATCCTCTCCAAATCTCTTTTAGTTGACCCTGATACGCAAATGAGCCGATCAGCATATTTACATGCCAACTTTATAAATAGTCTAAAATAATATCGCTTTATAAATGTGTGAACATCCGGATGTATAAAAAAGGTAAGATCATGAATAGTAACGATTCTTTTTACTTTAAATAAGAATATAGGAAAACTATAATGAAGACTATGTAAAATATTTATCCTATATTTGCAACATAAGAATGGAATATAAAACTGTTCTAATAAGAATCTAAAGAAAAAAATCCTAAAGAATTTAGATTTTACTAGAATAATCTTAGATCCTAAAAAAGCATTTCTTAAATCATTATCATCATCTTGCAATAAAAAAAATAATTCATTTACATCTTTATTAGGTATTCTAAATGTTTCCTTCGCATATACACCTACTCCTACCTTTTGAATCGGTATTTGAGTAAAATCTACTAGAACATTCATTATTTACTAATTTTCTATTATTTCATATTGAATTCTAAAACCAATAACATCAATAAAATTTAAACTAATTTTTCTATCAACAAGCTGGGGGTCAAGCTTTTCTTTCACACCATTTTCCATAAGTTTAGCAAATTCTTCTATATTATAATAATCATTTGAAATATATGTCCCGGCCATATTATTTAATATTTCTTTTGCCCCTTTAGTAGGAGTAGATAAAACAGGGATATATAGACAAAGGGCTTCTAATAAAATTGTTGGATAAGCTTCTGAAAAAGAAGGCAATACCAACAATTGAGATCTTTTCAATATCGGCAATGGATTTTCTATCTCACCTAAGAACATAATTTTATCTACCTTATTCATTTTCTTAGTTTTTTCTATTAATGCATCCTTCATTTCTCCGTCACCTACTATTACTAAATAATTATCGTCTAACTTTCCTCTTTCAAACGCATCCAATAAAAGAAATAGATTCTTCACATAACTTAATCGCCCAATAAATAAAATATATTTATCAGGTAATGTTATATCTAATAATTTCAGACTTTTTTCCTTTATATCTTTTACATCAATTGGATTCGGAAGTTTCATTATTTTATCAGTAGATATATATATCTTATTAGTCAAAAATTCATAAATTCCATCAGATACAGCTATAATCTTATTAGCTTTAGGATAAAAAGTCCTCATCAAAAAACATGTACTATGTGCCCACCACCCCAATCGCTTTGTCTCCACATTGTAATAATTATGCTGAGATATAATAATCTTAGGCCTATTTTTTAAACCCAAAGAAGATATAATAAGTATCAAATTCGGGAAATCTCCACCGCTAATAATAACATTAGGTTGGATCTTTTTCATATATTGCCTTAACTTGAAAAAAGAATATCTTAATTGCATATTACCCAAATCATATAATTTTATGCTTGAATTTAAAAGAGAAAGTAATTTGCCTTCCTTTTTACATAGAACAAAATCAATATCATATTCTTTTTCCGTCAAATAATTTGCATAAGTGATAAAAACACGTTCAATACCCCCTATATTCAAAGTAGGCAAAAAAAAAGCTATTTTCAAATTCTTATTATTCATAAAGGTCTATATCCTAATTTCAGCCATTTTATAAGATGTCCTTCTTCATCTATATTCTTAGAAATCCATTTATCCGTATAATGAAAATCAACCAATTGTACCGAAGAAGATTTAAATAAAATATCAAACTGGCTAAATCTCAAAAAAAATCGTAATTGCCAAAAAGCAAACAATGTATTAATTATCATAAATACCACTACTATTCGTAAAAGTCTTTGCATTCTCAACGAATTATTTATGAAACATAGTGACGATAATATCAAAAATACCTTTAAGACATCAAGTAAACGGTCATGCAGTATAGGTACAGAAGAACTCATAATAATAATGAGAATGAATATATTCATAAACCGTTTAATCTTCAATGGTTGTGGATTTGATTTATAGAATATATAATATTGATATAAAGTTATATAGTAAACAATATTAAAGAAGTATTTTGCAATTAATTGTTTTACAGTAAATTGAGAACTTAAATCTTTCGATTGACTTCCAGAAATATACTCTTCGAGATGAGCCAACAAAGATTCCGAAAAAGGAAGGGAACGCAAAAGAGTTACACCTAATGATGATGACTCTATTAAAACCAAAAGGAAACAAAGACAGCAAAATACATTGGTTGAAAAATTAAATATCTTATATCTACTAGCTATCGCAATAAAAACAAAAGGCATATAACTGATATGAATAAGGACGGCAAATATTATAAAGAAAAGCCCTTTCTTTCTATTTTTTATTAGAAACCAATAAATTCCATAGACTAAAACAGTTTGGGCAAAACCCATTCGAAAGAGATAAATTGAAAAGGTTAAAGGGACAAGTAATATAAGAGAATAAACTCTAGTCCGCCTAGTCATACCCTTATTTGACAATGTTATATCATGGTACAAATCCAATAACAGATAGTAAGAACATGCCACAAACAGAAATCGTGTCGATTCTGGATATGCACCCAATTTACCCAATATCCATGAAAGTAGCGGCAAGAAATAATCAAATTTCAATGCCATAAAAATCCAGAAATATTCCCAATCTAGTTCTTTATATAAATTAAAGTCTTCAGCATATCTATACATATCTCCTGCCGGAGGATATAACATCCCCATGTACCCCATAAAAATAGCACCTAACAAATAAGCCCATCTTTCCCTTTTTAAAATACCTTTCAGAATGAACGGAAATGACAATACAGGATATATTATGAATATCAATATACCCAAGGTTTTATATTGATTATTCCTTCTATCAGATAAAATCAAAGAATGTATCATGAAATTCTCTCTAAATGATTTGGAACACGCATCTTTATTACTCTTTGATAACAAGATGAACTACAAAATTTCAAAATCTGTTTCAACAAGGATTTAATCTTTAAATTCACGCTGTAAATCATATATATAAATTTCCATCCTACCGTTTTATCCTTACCATAAATCCTTCCTCGTTCCCTAAGTATTTCTAAGGCACATTCTGACGAAGAAAGTCCATATATAGCATCAAAATTAGTAAAAACAAAAGGAAGATATAAGAATTTGCCATGCTCATAATAGACATCGCGTAGAAGTTTAAAATCTGCTGAAATCCTATAGGATACATCAAATAAATGACTAACAAATACAGATCTAGCTATAAACGTCGAAGGATGAAACAAAGGAAAGTCATTTTCAAAATGTGACAAATCTTGAGCTTTTGCATAATACACCCCATCACTACGACGAATAATCATATCACCATAAATTACATCCACCCTTTTAAACCAATCTTTAAATATTTTTTCTATGACATGTTCATTCTCCAACCAATCCCCAGCATTAAGAAACTGAATAAAATCACCTGTAGTCTTAAGCCCTCCTTTATTCATCGCATCATAAATCCCCTTATCTGGTTCACTCACCCAATAAGCGATTTTATCCGCATATTTCTTGATAATGTCCACTGTTCCATCTGTACTTCCTCCATCAATAATAATATACTCAACATTCGGATAAGTCTGATTAATAACGGAAAGGATAGTCTGTTCAATAGTTGAAACAGCGTTATATGACACTGTCACAACTGAAATCAAAGTATCTGTTTCTTTAGATAAATTCATCTATATCTCATTTTATCATATTCCATTTTCTCATATGCTGCTCTGTCACTATTTTATATGAAAACTTATTTGAAACAGAGTCAATCATATTCTTCTTTATTGCTTCATCCTCAGAATGACTTAATGCCCAAAGAATTCCATCTTTCAAATCTTCAATATCTTTTTCTTTTGCTAGATATCCAGTTTTCTCATGTTCTATAATATCAGGGATTCCTCCCAAATCGAACCCCACAGGAATGGTACCACACGCTTGCGCTTCTATTATGGTTTGTCCAAATGATTCAGCCAAAGAAGATGTTACATAAACATCAACTGCATTATATAACAATGTCAAAGAGTACTCATCAGATATTTTCCCCATAGAATAAGACACAAATGGAAAAGAAGAAATTTCGTCAGGACAAAGAAAGTTTCCAAGCACCACTATTGCCATGTTTGACCCAGACATTCTACCTAGTGCTTTCTTTAAAAGAGGCCATCCTTTATATGGATTTTGTGTTCCTGAATCTGCTGCAAATAAAATTAGTTGAGTATTTAAAGGAAGCTGTAATAATTGACGGGCTACGATTTTATCTATCGGACTAAATCTAACAGTATTAAGCAAATTTGGAATAATCATCCTATCAACATGATGGAATAAAGCACTTTTTCCTACGCAATCATCCATCCAATGACTTGGAGATATAAGATGAAGATTACTATAATTCTTCAATCTTTCTTTATTCTTAAATACATATTTACATATCCATTTCACACTAGTTCTATTTATAGTAGGACACTCATTGCATAACGAGTAATATTTTTGACAAGAAAAGGCATAGTGACAACCACCTGTCAACAGCCACATATCATGAAGGAAAATAAAAGTCGGTTTCCCTAACTTAAGTATGCTTTCTATTTCTTTAACAGTTAAAAAACCGCCATTAATCCAATGGATATATATGATGTCAGCCTCTTGTACAAGAGGCAAGTTGTGAATTCGACAGCTCCAATATTTACCCATAGAAAATGTCACAACATTATGCAACATTTTTTCTTTTATTAAAGTACGCAAAGGGGTTAACGATTTAT
>NZ_JBCOCI010000062.1:16124-28882 GCF_040929485.1 Phocaeicola sp. RTP21198st1_B8_RTP21198_201120
ACTGTAGGATTCAAAGTTATTTTATTATATATCAACATTTTTGAATCTACTCCTTCATTTTGTAAAGCTTCATTAAGACGATATGCAGCTATTGCCGCTCCACCTTGACGATCGGATGTAGATATATGTAAAACTTTCATCTTGTAATTGATTTATTAATATCACAAATACTTATTATTGCTTTACAATACTCTTTAGATATGAATAGAAGTTCTGTCCCAACAAAAATTTTAATCCCCTTTTTATAACTTCCCCCTTTTTGTCGTTTCTATAAATTTTTTCTATCATTATTCTATTAAATCTTTTTGTAAACGCACCTTTATGTTTTGGAGCAAAAGGATAATGTCGTTCTCCAAAAACCCCCTTAACTAACTTCAAGACACTCGCATTAGTATGTACGCCATACGCTCCTATATTCATAACAAGATTAACAATAGGGTAAACGCCATACGAATCATTTTTAAAGGAGTTCAAATCAAATATATAGTCCCAACAATGAGTACGTTTCACGAAATCATCCACTCTCATAAAATATTGTTCCATAATAATAGACTCTTTTTCCCCTCTATAATATCGATTGATATAGCCCTTTTCAATAACCTCTTCACAGGTTATATTAAAATCCAAAGTTTTCCATCTATCCTTCCAAGTAGCAAAGCCATAAAAACAAAACAAATTACAGTATATATGATCTACCCCTTTCTGTGGAATATAATTCTTTAAATAATTCGCTCCAGAAATAAACCCTATGCTCTTATCTTCTTTATATTTATTAAGGAAAAAATCACAATACTCAAAAAAAGCAACCGAAGGTACACAGTCATCCTCTAACACTATAGCCTGTTCCTCATTCTCGAACACCCAGTCCATAGCACCTTGTACGGATGTATATACATCCACATACTCTTCACGAAAAAAAGTGTGAAGTTCACAATCCCAATCAATTTCTTTCACCCATGAACGAATTTCTTCATTATTCCTTACTTCATCAGGACGGTCAACACGTGCCTTATTGGAATAAAAATAAAGTTTCTTAGGCTTTGCCTTCTTTATCTGGTCAAAAACCTGACGGGCATATTGAGGCCGTGCAAATGTCTCAAAAAGAACTGCTGTATCCATTATTATATCAATATTATTTTATTCTTATTCTTTGTTTGACCATACGGCATACATCCAGAAGTAAAGGCTCTTTAGCAAAGCCTAAAACGGTGGCATAAACCGCACCTCCCACCAATGGCATTACAAACAGATTTAAGGTATGAGAAAACTTCCACAAAGACACTCCCCATAGACAGGTCCCCATAATGGCTACGGCAAACAGACACAAGGCGGTATGACGAGTGAATATAGAAATAATCGAAAAACGGCGTATGATAAACAGATAGGCTATCATAACAGAAAATTCTGCCAATAAAGTTCCTATTGCCGCCCCGTCCTGAGCCCAATGTGGTATAAGCATGAAATTTATAGCAACATTGGTAAAAGCACCCACTATACCTGTGATAATAGTTATATTTTCCTTGCCCAGAGAAAATATGGATTGTACCAACACATACGAGATGCTGATAAAAAGAATGATGGGAGCCGTTATCTGCATGGTTGAAATGGAGGGTACATATCCTTCACCACAAAAAAGGTAGACTAAAGTGGGGGCCATTATAACAAGCCCCATACTCATTGGTGCCGCTATCGCTATCACATAATCCAAGGCTTTCTTCAATAATCTGTCAAATTCTTCACGCTCATTCCCCACCGCCAAATTGGATAGACGTGGCAAAAGGACAACACACAAGGAAGAAGTGACGCCCATTAACATTTTTGTCAATTTTATGGCACCGGTATAATAGCCCACAGCCTCATTCCCTTTAAGAAATCCTAACATGACTGTATCCAGTTGAAGATAAATGCTGGCCACAACATTTAAAAGGAATATCCGCAAGGCAGGAATCAGATGCCGCATAGGACGAAGTTCCTTTAATTCCAATAGACGAAACTTTATATACTTTCTTAACCGGAATGCATTAAAGATATTACCCCCGACAACTCCTACCACTGAATATATACCATAATAAAATAAATCCGACCGGTCTTTCACCAAAACAAAAAGCAATGCCACCGACAGCATCTTAACAATCAAGCCTCTTATTGTGATATACTTAAAGTCTTCAATCCCCTGATAAAACCATTCACATCCAATAGTTATAAAAAAGAGATTCGTGCTCAAAATTAGGAAAAGAGGAAGATTAACTTGAACTTGCGCTACGGTAAGTGCTACAACACCCACTACAATATATCCTAAAAGAGTAAGAAAGGTATGTAATAGAAGTATTTCCACTGCCACTTGGTTCATCACTTTCACATCGGTCTTCACTCTGGCTATTTCACGGATGGCATAAGTCGGTATTCCTAGCCCTGCAAACATGGATATATAATTAATGATGGAAAGATAGAAATTTACTTGTCCTATCCCATCTGCCATTAAGATACGGGCAACATAAGGGAATGTTATAATCGGAAATAACAGTCCGGAAATAGTATTCAGCAAACTATAAAAATAGTTTTGTTTTACAGACATAGATGAAACAAGACTTTCACTAAATTCTTAAGAAAGATCTAACATACTGTATTTGATATACCCAATAAGATATGAAGAACCATAACAACAATAAACCTGCCCAAACAAGAAAGGAAAAATCCGTATGTACAAACAGATCTGTTTTCATATACAATAATGAAAGAATCGGATAATGAATGGTATAAACTAAAATACTACAAGATGACAGATTAACAATAGTCCTCCCTATATAACCGCTAAAAACTATTGACCTTAAGCCTAAGAAAAAAGACAAAGAAGCCAATACACAGATAATTGAATTTTGAAAATATTCTATCGCACCAACATTGCGATATAATAAATAACAAATTAACGCAGCACATAAAATATAAATTATATAACACAAGACCGATTTACCCCCCCTATTACATTTTTTAACATATTATTATCTGTAAGATATAACCTCAAACAAACACCTAATAGAAAATACATCAGATGGGAATACAAACGAAAAGATTGAGGTATATACACATTCTCAAATATAAAAGAATAAGTGTAATTGGTATAAATATCGCAAGTATATATTATAAACTGCAGAACTGACAGGAAAAGCAATAAGCCGTATAATCTAGTTCTTATTGGTATGATATATTTCTTTAAAAATGGCATCAGGGCATATATAAAGATTAGACTTCCAAAAAACCAGAATACAGGGAACACTCCACCTTGAAAAAACAGACTGCTACAAGCCTGTTTAAACGGGATTAATATAGAGATATCGCCTCTAACAAGTTTAGGAATATCAAAAATGAAAGTAAATACACATACGATCTTGACAATATTAAAAATTTTCCTATAATAATACTTTATTCCGCCATCTTTAGGAGCCAGTAAAAAGCCGTTTACCATAAAAAACAATGGAACTGCAATCCCTGACATATAAAATAAAAGATAGGATAAATGAAACTCTGGAGACTCAGACATAAACATCCCTATTGTGTGAAGAGTACATACAAAAATGCAGGCCACTAATTTTATGGCATCCAATGAAATATCTCTATCCATTTTCTTAGTATGCTTATTTACATTTCAACTTTCAATCCACTCATCAAACTCTGATCACTCCACAGATATCCCCATTTTCCAAATCTCCCAATCGTTTCAATACCAAGGGAAAAAAGGTAATCACGGACAGTCTTACGGGCTTCATAAATATTATGGTCAAAAATGACATTGGCGTATGGTTCGAAACGGATATCAGTAAAAAGGATATCTTCTTGTTTTAAAATGTTTAAAGAAACAAGTTTTCCCACTGAACGTGCCAACAGCTCTTCCCGGGTATATTCATTACGGTTACAATACACTTCCATCTGAAGTGAGGAACAACCTTCGGGAACATTGTCGGGCGACTTCAAGGAAGGTGAGTAGACGCGAGCAGGAAGAATATCCTCATCATAAATGTACCACCAAAGATAAGGAGGGATATTCTTCGTCTTCAGTCCGACCGATATCTGATAACCACAGGTACAGTGTAACCGTGCAACTGCATTGCAAACATCAACAGGAACGTTTTTCAGCATCTTAATTACCTCAGGAAGCGGAAGACTGCTAATCAAACGGTCAAATTGATATTCATCGCCTTTTGATGTACGAAGAAGACGATTCTCTACATCTATCGATATGACCTGTTGGTTATAACGAATATCCTGGTTTTCTACCAAAGCAGACAAAAACTGCTTAAACCCACCTTTTCGTGGATAACGCATCTCCTTACTATAATAGGTTACAGGAGTTTCGGATGTATTGCACCCCTGTATCACTTCTTCAACGGAAGGCTGGTATAAACGGCTTCCTTCCCGGCTGCCCATCCATCTTGTTTCCAAATCCTTTGCCTCAGTCATCCAATATTTCTTAGTATAAGGAATCGGGAAATGTTCTGCAAAAAAATGACCGAATTGAAGCCGTAACCATTGATCGTAATTTTGTATCTGAGAAGAGTCGATATCTGTCGGACGGGATAAAAAATCTCTTACTACGGCATCCTTCATCTTCTGAGTGAGCGGATAAAGATTATTTTGGGCCGGATGCTTTATCCATATTCCCTGATAAAGATTATATGCATTAGGAACATGTCTGAATATCTCTCCGGCTCCATCCATAAAGATTCTATTTACTTGTTCATCTTTAGCAAAGGAAAAATGAACAAAACGGTCAAAACGGAAACCGTCAATGGTGAAGTTACCGCAAAGACCTCCATAAGTAGTATCCTTTTCCAAAACTACAGTCTGCTGACCATTGCAAGACAATTTGTATGCAGCTCCAAGGCCGGATATTCCAGCACCAAGGATTAGAACGGGATTATTCATTTTCATATGTCTTCATATCTTCATGCAATATCCTGATACCCTCCTTCAAGGAGATGGATGCCTTCCATCCCAGCAAAGTGATGTTCCTATTTATAGGGGCCACGGCATGCATGGCATCAGAAGGTGAATACGGGCGGCCGCCCCAATTTGCTGTTACGGGACGGTTCCAGACTGACCCTATCATATCCGCCACTTCGCGTAACGAATGCCCCTCACCTGTTCCAAGATGAAACTGGTAATAGCTGTCTTTCAAGTTATCCAAGGAAAGGATTAATGTATAAAAGAAATCTGCTATATCATCAACATGTATGAAGTCAAGTACCTGGTTACCCGGAGAAAAATCCACGGGCTTTTCCGCCTTTACCGCATCGACCAGATAATCAATCACCTTCTTGCTTGAATTATACCGCCCATAGGGAGAGTAGACTACCACATTAATCCAACTCCAACATGACTGTGTCTGATAATACCTTATAATGGGACGTACCGCTGTTTTGGTAGCGGAATAAAGATTATTGGGCAAATATTCACCCGCGCCGTCCAAAAATTCAGTAAATGTACCTATATTAATGAAGTGGCTGCAGGAGGTATGGGAAACTGCCTCAAGCAAGTGGGTGGTAAACAGGATATTTGATCCAATCAGTTTTTCTATGGACATATCATCCCTTCTTGCAGTAAAGAAAGTTGCCATATGGATAACAACATCAGGAGAATAACCGATAACCTGCTTGCACCATCCGCCCTCTGTCGTAGCAATTATTTCCAGGCAAAGACCAGGAAACATGCTTTCTGCTTTCTGTCTGTCCCTTACCAACAGACAAATATCTGTCAATGAACGACTGAACAGATAAGGAATCAGTGTCCTACCTACAAATCCGGTAGCTCCTGTAATCAATATCTTCATAAAGCTACAATGTTTAAAATTTATAGTCTATCGCCTCCAGCTCCATCCGGCTTGCTTCCGAAGGATCATGAGGTTCAGGTATGATATCCATCAGCATGGATATGCCCTCCCCCTCTCCATAAAAGGCCATCCATAGTCCGGGGGCTACAGTAAGCCGCTGATAGCAACTTTCAGGTGACAGGGTTATTTCTTCAAACTGCCCACGGGTGGGACTGCCTTCACGGTCATCATAGATTACGAACTTGACAGCACCAACGGGCACAACCAGATTCAAGGTCATGCGGTTATGGCGTTTCCAGCCTTTGGCTGCACCGTGTTCTATTTGTGAGAAATAGGCCTCACCAAATCCGACATAACCTTCATCAGTAGATTTTAAAGCATGATAAATATCCCCTTTGGGTACGACAATATGCTTCAGGGGATGAACTGTCACTCCTTCCATCATTATTCCGCCCATTTTAAATGTTGTGCTCCGGCAGCCCTGACATAGGAATCTATCTGGGCAGTGGTCAAGCTGTACATATCCACATTGGCATCTGTATAAAAAGCTTTGTACCAGTCAGCAATAAAATGTACACATTCCTCATAGTGCAATGTAGAATGCCAGTCAAGATAAGCCAGTGCCTTGTCACAATTAAGTTTCAATAAAGTAGCCTCTTCGAAAGGCACATTGCCGGTCAGCCGGGCTGCCGTATTCCTGTCCAGCCCCCAAAGTTCGGCCAAATCCTGAACCAACTGAAACACAGTCTTGGTCTGCTCCGCACGAGGGCCAAAGTTAAACGGTTCTCCATTCTTCACCTTTCCTTCATAAAGGTATTGTCCAAGATTGAGATAGCCGCTCAATGGTTCCAATACGTGTTGCCAGGGGCGGGTAGCTTTGGGACTACGTATCTCCACCACCTCATTCCTTGAAAATGCCTTGACACAATCCACGATGATACGGTCTTTCGCCCAGTCACCACCTCCGATAACATTCCCGGCACGGGCCACTCCCAGTTTGATATTGGGCATAGCCTGGATAAAGGATTTCCAATAACACTTGATAGTAAGTTCGGCTGCACCCTTTGAACCGGAATAGACATCCTTTCCGCCTACCGCATCTGTCTCACGATATCCCCAGATCCACTCCACGTTATCGTAAGCCTTGTCACTGGTGATAAGAACACAGGTACAATTCCATGTGATATTACGGATGGCCTCCAGCACGGAAGCCGTACCTACCACATTGGTAGTGATGGTATCAAAAGGCTCCTTGTAGGAAGTAGAAACAATGGCCTGTGCAGCAAGATGAAAGATAAAGTCAGGCTTTACAGCCTGAACATAATCACTCATCTCCTCTTTATTACGGATGTCACCATAATGGTGATGGATTCTGTCGGGTAGGCCAACAACCTCGAACATGGACGGTTGGGTAGGTATACTATTTGAATAGCCGTATACCTCCGCTCCCAGCATGAGTAACCATGCTGACAACCAGCTCCCCTTGAAACCGGTATTACCGGTTATCAATACTTTCTTTCCTCTATATACATTATTGAATGCCATATTTATCCTTTTATTTTTATCATTTCCAATATTTCCAAGGTGCTTTGCCCGAAGCCAAGAGGCTCTCCAGTTTCTCCTTGTCACGCAACGTGTCCATGCACTGCCAAAAACCATGATGCTTATAGCAGGAAAGCTGCCCCCGGGAGGCAAGCGTTTCAAGAGGTTCACGCTCCCAGGTCGTTGTGTCATTTTCTATATATTCCAATGCTCCCGGCTCCACAACCATGAAACCTCCGTTGATCCATCCCATATCATCCCGACTCTTTTCACGGAAAGACCTTATCATAGAACCGTCAATGTCCATTACTCCGAAACGACCTTCGGGAAGCACACCTGTCAACGTGACCATAGTCCCTGTCTCTTCATGAAACCGGATACATTCATTAATGTCAACATCTGACACACCATCACCGTAAGTCATAAGAAACGGCTCACCAGATATGTAATCTTTAACGCGTTTAAGACGTCCGCCCGTCATGGTATTCAAACCTGTGTCAACCACCGTCACTCTCCAGTCTTCCGTATGATCACTATGTACAGTTACTTTCCCATTGGCAGAAAAGTCGAATGTCATATCACTATTATACATATAGTAGTTGGCAAAATAATTCTTGATAACCTGTTGCTTGTATCCGCAACAGATAATAAACTCATTATGACCAAACTTGGAATACCATTTCATGATATGCCATAGGATAGGTTTGCCACCTATCTCAATCATCGGCTTGGGCTTAAACTGGCTCTCCTCGCTAATACGAGTACCAAAACCTCCGGCTAAAATCACTACTTTCATATAAAAATTATTTCTATTTCATCATGCACTGGCACGCATTATACGTATTAATTCGTCATAGTTCTTACAAATGTCATCAGCCAATCTGAGTCGCGATACATAATTCATTTTTTGATCACAGTGACAAATATCATCAGTATTTATTAATTTTCATATACGTCTTTTTTGGACGCTAATACTTAAATTGTAAGGTTTTAAAGTCGTATTCGGTATTCTTAAAATCCAAATCCCGATAAAATTCTCTATCTATCACATAATATATCTTACCATTTTGTCTAAATCGAGAATGTTTATAGTTCAATATTAGTTGTTGTTTTTTATTTCTTTTGAAATATCTACAGACAGAACACGCTTTCAGCTCAAAAGCATTATCAATCACTTCAGGGCGAATAGCTACATTAACACCTATACCTTCTTCTTTTAGTCTTGCGCTAGGATAAATAATTCCATCAATTTCAGGATGAGTCTTAAATAAATGAGTTGTAAAATCAGCTGTATAAGCATAGCTGTTTTCCTCTTCTTTTTTCTCTCCAGTCAAGGAAAAATGTCGTGACAATTCTTTTAAGACTTTTATCTGTTCTTTATTGATTTTATCATCTTTCTTCAACTCTTTCCATAGTTCATAATACCATTCAAAGTCCTTCGCAGGATGTGGATAACTATCAAATACTGGGATTACAAAAAGATTAATCTCTCTCTTATTCAGCCAAAGTGAATAAGTCAAATCTTTCTTCCCTACAAAAGTATCATCTAAGACTTCCCTATTGGTTTCAAAAAGACATGTAAGACGTGGATTATCATTTATACAGAAGTTTGAAAAAACAGCACCATAAAACATAGGTTGTCCATCCATATTAGCCCTTGCCAACTTAACCTTTTCTTTCGGTGGATAAGATAGATCTTTTCTATATTTGAACAATTGATTTTCTTGAGAATGCTGTCTAACCCTAATTACTTTTGTACCAATATCCAGTTTCCTGACCAAAAGTGTTATTTGAGTAATATTTGCGTAATCATTCATCACATAAGCATTTAATTCGGTAAGCACTCTTACCTCTGTTATCGATTATAGATATTGTTTCAAAAGCAAAGGTACTTACCATACTTTTCACGAAAGCTATTTTTTCGGATCTTTAGTAAGATATGTTCCCGAGCAAAGTAAGTGGACTTAAATCGCAAAGTAAGTGAACTTACTTTGCCCACGAACATATCTTACTTTTTTCCCACACTTATCACCGTTCTTTCACCTCCGGTCATAACCGCTTTCTCGGTCGTCTTGCCCAAGCGTTATTGATACGCGCACGGATATTACTGACAGTCTTGCCCGATACGAACAAAGGTGTGAGAGGAAAGAACAACGAGATAAAACGTTCCTTCACCATCTCTTCCGGAGTGATTCTCGGTTCCCGCTCGGCCATGTTGACTATGACCCTGGCCAGTTCCACCGCATTGGTGCATTCCGCTATCTGCGCCAGATAAACACGTAAATCCTCCACCTTATTTATATAGGAGAAGAGGCGCGTAGCCTCGGGAGATAAAGCAGGTTCCTCTTCCTTGTCTGCGTCATCCTCCTCCGGTTCCGCTCTGTCACCGTAATAATTCTGTGTGGCGGAAGTGGCATTGGGGAGAATCTGGTTGCTGCCTCCATAAATGTTGAAGACGATGCTGAAGTGTGTCTCGCTATCCATAAGCTTGTTTTTTGAATGATTCGTCAACGGGTAGTTAACGGTCAGTCAATAGCTAGTGAACGGCAGTCAACAGTTAGTAAACGATAATAAATAGATTTTTTTACGGTATTTTCCCGCATTAATTTTGTCGTGTCGGAAGGATGAACGAACATCCCGGAAACACAAAACTTTTAAACTTTATTTTATTATGATTGATTACAGTGTATTTATGATGGGCAACCCGATGGATGTCGATGCCGCCCAAAAAGCGTATGCAAAAGCTCAAGTTTCTGAAATCATGCCATTCAGCCAGTTTGTCAAACACATTGCCGACCACAATGGCGTATTCACTCGCGGAACGGTAAAAGGTGTAATAGCCGATATGTGCGAGTGCCTTGTAGAGATGCTTCTGGAGGGAAAGAAAGTACAACTGGCTGAATTGGGTAATTTCTGGATTTCTATAGGCTCGGAAGGTGCGGAAGACCTGAAGAAATTTACAGAAAGCAACATCACCGCCGTCAACATTGTGTTCACGCCGGGAGAAGACTTCCAAAATCTTCGTTCCCGCGCCACTTTCAATCCCGTAGCAAGCCGCATAGCCCAAGCCGCCACCCTGAAGGCCGAAAAGGCCGGTAAAGGCACAGTCGACTTGGATGCCGCCAAAGGAAAGACCTCGGCTTCCACGAATGAAAACAATCCGTCATTATGATAAAATACCACGTTTTCTCGATGGGAAATGCGTCCGACAGGACGATGCCCAAGAAAGCATATGCAAAGTGTGTGGCCAACGAAAAGGTTTCGCATAAGAAACTCGTAAAGAAAGTGACGGAACATCTCCGCTTTTTCTCACACGGCATGATGGAAGCGGTGCTGGAGGAAGTCTTCAACCGCCTGTCCGAGCATCTTGCCCAAGGCGACCGAGTCACCCTGGACGGCCTCGGAACATTCAGTGTCTCCCTGAAATGCGAAGGAGCCGCTTCGGAGGCTTTGTTCTCCAAGAAGAACATCAAGGGCGCGCACATCGTGTTTGCCCCGTGTCGCAAACTCAAGGAAACATTTGCAGATATGGAATATAAAATGGCTCCACGAATCTTTTAACGTCATGGAACTTATATTATTCATCTATTTAAAGACAAAGCGTATGAAAAAGAACTGGAAAAATGTACTGCTGTACATCGTCCGCATCATTGAGCTGCTTATTACAGGCGCTGCCGGAGGAGCGCTTGGAAGCGGTTTATGAGAACGGTTTCGTTGATTATCGTGCACTGCTCTGCCAACAAGGCGGGCAGTGCCTTGCGAGCAGAGGACATTGACCGCTACCATCGTTCATTGGGCTGGAAGTGCTGTGGTTACCACTATGTGATTCCTACAGACGGAACTATAGAAGCCGGACGCCCACCGAAAATGATCGGCGCACATTGCAAAAGCCACAACAGTCACAGTATAGGTATATGCTATATAGGTGGTCTGGATGCCGACGGAAAGACTCCGAAGGATACCCGGACGGAAGCACAAAAGGTAGCTCTGAGAAAACTGATTGAACATCTGCATCAGCGTTATCCCAAGGCATTGATTGTCGGTCATCATGACTTGAATCCGCAAAAAACCTGTCCCTGTTTCAATGTCACTGCTGAATATATAGATTTGCAACCTTAGTTGCGTCTGTAGTCTTATCTGCCATCCATCGTCCTGCAAGGGATGTGTGGATGGCTTTAATTAAACTAATCAATTTTTTCAAACGGAAACGCATGAAGATAGCTCACAGCCACCGTCATATTTCCGAAAGCGAATACCAGCCTTGTATTGCGGTGCAAACGCATGATGCATCCTTCCTTCCCCCGGAAAACACCACCGGTGATACGGATTCGTTGCTTTTTCTGAAGATAGTCCTCCAAAGGCCGGTTCATCAGCTCGATATTGTAAGGCATGGATTCATACAAATAGATAAATTCTTCCATCTGACGGTGAGGGATTACCGCCGCACGGTGGGTGTTATAGTCCGTCACCAGATACTGGCGGGGAAGCATGGCAGACAGAATACATTCCAACTGCCCCAAGGGGGCACATACAAACAGCCAACCGTTGCCTTCAATTCCTTTCTCGTCCGTCAACGTATTCAGTTTTTGGATGGAGCCGGTAGCAAAAGCCTCTTTCACGATCCGTGCAGAGTCACGGCGCACGGTATATTCCTCTTTGGTATAAGCACATTGCTCGAAACGTTTTCTATGATCGGTGGCAGTGTAAGAAAACACCTTGAAACAAAAAAATCTCTCTTCTACGGTACCTGATGGTGTACGAAGCCGAACAGCTTTCCTGCCACTGAAAACACTGATATAGCGTTTCAGTTCTTTGTTGGAAAGATACAGGTAATACCAACTGAATTCAGGATATTCTTTTCCTATTCCCGCCATTGGCGTGATTCCTTCATTTGACCCCAGGTCTGAGCCGGAAGCGATTGAACTGCAGAGCAGTAACTTAGGCGCTTCGCCCGTTATGTCTTGATTTGAAAGGAACGCTTGATTTTCAAGCTCCATACTATTTTCTGTTACCATCAAAACATTACTTTTTATGTATGTCTTTTTGGGGTTCTCTTAGTAAGAGAACCCCATTCCGCTGCAAATGTAGCTATAATAATTCAAATACGGAAATATTTTATTCAGGAATCAGTCTCTGATAAGGATTCTTATGATATTTGTTTGCAAATTATCCATCTCTGATTATGCGTAAATATTTTATTGTCAGCAGTATATGTCTTTTTGGGGTTCTCTTACTAAGAGAACTCCATTTTTTTTATTCTAACACATTCATTTTCAAGACAAATCCAAGAAAGCAGAAAAAGGGATACATAAATTCGGCTCACCCGATAAACCTGGGGGATTAAGCATACAGCTTTGTAAGTCTGAAAAGAAAGAATTTTATATCCGTTACT